>NZ_JASDCB010000009.1:0-88905 GCF_030408135.1 Pseudoalteromonas sp. APC 3691
AGGTTTAGAGGCGCTGCGCTTTTAGAGTAAGTGATTGTATAAAAAGAGTATTCAAATACGAGTAAGCACTGGTTTTTACCTTCTCATTTTCTTCTCTTTCACTTCTCCTTGTGAATAATATTTTAAGTACTGTTATTCACAAGAAGGTTTAGAGGCGCTGCGCTTTTAGAGTAAGTGATTGTATAAAAAGAGTATTCAAATACGAGTAAGCACTGGTTTTTACCTTCTCATTTTCTTCTCTTTCACTTCTCCTTGTGAGTAATATTTTTAAGTACTGTTATTCACAAAGAGGTTTAGAGACGCTGCGGCTTTAACGTGAGCAAGCTCTAAACCCACAACACATCTACTTTTCTCCTGTGGCGATGGGTAATGAATCACTTGCACCCCACTCACTCCACGAGCCATCATAAACGCTTAAATTACTGTAACCACATTCGGTAGCAAATAACGCTAAAGCACACGCTGTAATACCTGAGCCACAGCTAAACTGTAACTGCCGCGCATCATCAACCACGTCACTAAATATCGCTTTAATTTCGGCAAGTGGTTTAGCTTCACCTTTATTAAGTAAATCCATAAAAGGCAACGAGCGACTATTTGAGATATGCCCGCTACGCATGCCTTTTCGGGGTTCACTTTCTTCGCCTGTAAAACGCTTATAAGCACGTGCATCTAGCAATACAGTGCTGGGCTCATCAATTGCGTCAACCACTTGTTGGCTATTGATAAAATACTCAGAATTATAGCTTGCCGTAAAATCACTTTTACCTAACGATTTGCTATAACCTTGCTGTGTGGCGTAACCACTCTCTAACCACTTTTTAAGGCCACCACTGAGTACTTTTACGTTGTGATGCCCCATAGCTTTAAACATCCACCACGCCCTTGCTGCGCTAAATAAACCGCCATCTTCGTATACAACTATAAACGAATCGTTATTTACTCCTGCATTTTGCATCACGTGGGTAAACTGCTGCTCGCTGCATACCGTACTTGGTAAGGGATTTGATCTATCGGCCAACTCGTTTTTTATGTCAAAACGTTTAGCGTTGGGCAGCATTGCTTGCGGCGAATAAGTACCCAAAACACCTGGGCGCAGCATACCTGCATCAAATATCACTAATGCAGGATTATTAAGTTGCTCGTGTAATTGCTGACAGCTAATTAGGTTTTTCACTACGATTCCTTATCACCATGATACTTAGCAAACTCGTCATTACCCGTAAAACGCGCTTCAATCGCTTTAATGTGTTTATCTTCAGTGTGTTTCCAAACGCCAGGAATACAATATACATGTTCAATAAAGCTAAAAAACTTATCCTTTAATAATGTATTTGGTTGCCAGCCCTGCATTACTTCGTTCAGATTTGCTGCAAGTTGCTCTGCAGTGCTTGCATGCTTTACCAAACCCTCAATGTTGTAACAGGCTTGTCCAAGAGTTAAAACTCGTTTATTTAGCAGTAATGCTTCTAAGCCGACCGTTGAATTAATCGTTAATACGGCTTCAGCGCACTTAATCAAATCACTCGTTTGATTTCCATTAGCAAAGATTGCAATCGGATCTTTTTCATAAAGATGAGCGTAATGTTTATGCCATGACGGATGCTCTTTAAAAACCACTTTTAAACTTGGATCATTTAAGCTTTTGACGGCTTTAATCACCTCATCGTAAAACATGTCCATAGAGTTTATCCACGGAGAAAAGCTAGCTAATTGAGTATCATGAGGTACTTGAAAAGGCGCAAATATATAGCGTTGTGGCACATCGGCGCACTCAAATTCACAGCGTTTTTTATGATCAGCTCTTGGAATTAAATCCGGCGCAGAAAAGTTTAACTTATTTTGTGGGTCAAAATTTAGGTAAAAAGAAGGGTCACGGCTTAACGACGCATTATAGTTAATACCATTAGGGTCTAAACTGCTTGTACCGGGTAGTAAACCATTTTCATAATAAAACTGCTTTACACCTAATGCTTTTGCAGCCATAGCAACGGTTGTATTTGGAAGTTTATTGCCGTTCCAAATAACAATGCATTCAGGATTAGTCTCGGTTAATAAGGCTAAATACTTAGCGTATCGTAATCGTTCAAATAAAACTAAACCAGCACTATAAACCGCAGTAACGATAGAATTATTCCAAGTTGTATTACGTGCTCTTTTACGTTTTAGTTGAGAGTTGACTACACCAGTAAAATTAACTTGGAACGCATCTTTTAAATATTTCACAGCAGAAAGTTTAGGCGCTCCCATGATGTGTAATTGGCAATTCATCGACAATTTTTTGATTATTTTTTTATAGTATTTTGCGTGTACATTTTTGCGAGAAATAAATAGATAAGCCATACAAGCTATATTTGCCAATTGTTGTTTTTATGAAATAATTCTATGTGGACAATGCAATCAAAGCAAGGTTCCCTTTACTTAATAATTACTTTGAAAGCTTTATAGTTACATTTTTATGATTTCATCACGAAGTGGCGCCATTCTAGAAAGAATATCGTTTTGTAAGCTATGGCTAACATCTTGCTCATTCATTGCATTTATAAGCAAATCAACAACATGATTAAAATCTTTCTCTGTAATATGCATACCAGTATGAATTGCCACCATAGAGTCGCCATCGTATGTACACGGGCCCTCTACTAACATGCACATATGATTAATAAATCCTTGGCGGAAATGCGCTATATTACTGTGTTCAAAGTAATGAATTATCTGCTCGTCATTGCCTATTTGATAGATAAAGCTATCAACAATTCTGCCTATCCCCGCTTTACCATCCAGCTTTTGATAAAGTGAGAGCTTAGTAGAATTTGCACACCCACTAAGCAACCCTAAAAAAATCAAAAAAATACCAACGCTTTTCATTACCAATACCCTGTTACCGATAAATACCAACCTGTTTGATCGTCAGCCCCTGCAATGCTTCCTAAATCAAGGTAAGCCGCAGTCACACTCACATGCTTGTTAGGCATCCACGCTACAAATAAGTCTTTCCAATCTTGTTCGCCTAAGTTTAAGTTATTTGATTTTTGACGATACTCAACACCTACGGCTATTTCGCGACTAAAAAATATAGCTGTGCTGCCTTCAAATAATACTTTTCCGCTAGTATTTTCTCCACCGTAACCAAGTAAACCAAGTTGATTAGCTTCACTGTATCGTGTAGTTACGTTCCAAAACCAGTTATAGCCAGCAATAGCCCCTAAATGTAATTTACTAGCAGCGAGGTAGTAGTCAGTACCGCTAGTCTCTTCTGCGCCTACAAGTGTTGCTATACTGCCATCATCTAGTGATTTATGCTGAATCCCTAAGCTAAGCTGTGGCCAATCACTGTAAACAATATCGCCGTACAAACGTATTTTAGCACCTGTAATTGATTGCTCTATTTCAGCATCAAGTGCTGGTACATCAAAGCGCTGTTGGGCATAACTAAGCTCAACACGATTAAATAAATTAAGTTGTGCACCACATACGTCAAGTGTGTAGTCGGTTACATCTGCGCGACTACAAAAGCCATTTACCGAAAATTCATCATCACTTGCGTACCCAGCAAGTTGTGCCCACGGTACAATCCCCCCGCCGCCACTGCCTTCAATTTGAGAAACTCCCGGCGTAGCTAGCAGTTTTCCATTGCTTGCAATGCTCGGCACACTAACTATTAAAAACAAACTTGCTAATAAGTATTTAATTTTTTGCATAGTATTCCTCCAGCCATTCTTCTAATAGTTCTGCTTTTAAAGGCCGACTTAAGTAATAGCCTTGTGCATGGTCGCACTGCATGCCTCTAAGTAAATTTAATGAGCCAAGCGTTTCAACCCCTTCAGCTACAACCGAGAAACCTAGCTGATGTCCCAACGTAATTGATGATTGCACTATAAATTGATCTTTTTGCGATTCATCAAGTTTTAGGATAAAGCACTTATCTAGCTTAAGCTCATCAATAGGCAGCATTTTTAATCTACCAAGTGATGTTTGCCCTACACCATAATCATCTAATGATATTTTAACGCCAATTGCCTTTAGGTTTTCGAGCGCTTTAATACCTTTTTCTTCGTTTTCGATCATATCGCGCTCAGTAAGCTCAATAGTGATCAGCTTAGAATCTACTTTGTACTTTTTAAGCGTACGAACTAATGCGGCATGAAAGCCCGGAAATGCTATATCTTGCGCAGATACATTTATTGCAGCCTGTAAGTTTATATTTTTAGACTGCCAATCAGCTACTTGTGCTACAACCGTATTAACAACCCACCCAGTAAGTTCAACAATAAGCCCCGACTGCTCAGCTAAGTCAATAAACAGTTCAGGATTAACCCAGCTACCATCTTTTCGCTGCCAGCGAATAAGCGACTCAACTTTATCTATTTTTTGCGATTTCAAATGTAATTTTGGCTGATAAGTCATAAACAATTGACCATCGTCATCACTAATAGCCTGCTTTAGTTCATCAAGCATTATTAAGCGCTCTAAGTGCGCTTCGTCTTCGCCATTTTGATAGTAATGTATGCTCTCTTGTGTGTTTGCAGCACTTTCAACTGCAATTAGCACACGGCGCATTAAGTCATCACTTGCAATACCTTGTGTAGGATACTGCACAATGCCTGCACTAAAGCGTAAGTTAATTTTTAGTTTTTGAATGGTGTAGCACGCTTGTAATTGTGCCATTAAGCCAACAATACCGCTTTTGTGTTCACGCGCTGCCGCAGTCGGAAACACAGTTAAAAACTCATCGCCGCCAATACGAGCATGGAAGCCCCCTAACTCATCCGAAAACTCACTTATTCTGCAAGCAACCGCCTTTAGGCAGTCATCACCAATACGCGGACCTAGCTTATCGTTTATATGGCGAAGCCCTTTTATGTCTATTGCAACGAGCGTGTACTCGGCTGATGAATCTAACTCATCATCAAGCACCTCAAGCATTGCCGAGCGATTATAAAAGCCTGTTAGGGAATCGTGTCTGGCTTGAAAACTAATTTGCTGTTCACGCTGATTTATATCGTTACCCATGCTATCGAAAGCGGCAACTAAGGTGGCTATTTCTGTACTTTGCTTTTGCCCTTTAAATTCAAAAGTATAATTACCTTGGGCAAATTGCTTTGCAATAACAGCGAGCTGGGTTAGCGGTGTCGTTAAGTTATTAGCAAATAAACTGCTAGTAATAACACCTACAAACATAGTTAAAATAGCTAAAATAATAAGTGTAAAAAGCAGTTTTTCGAAATCACTATAACTTTGTGTTAAATCGGCACTCAGCAAAATAATTATGGGATGGGTCAACAACGATGGTAAATCTATTTCTCGGTTACGAAACACTAAATACTCACCAAAAAACCGCGATATGGTTACGGTACTAAAATAGCTAACAGGTTCAAATTGCTCAGGACGATTAGCTAATGAGCTAATAACAATATCGTCAGCACTGCCTATAAAACTTACATCCATGCCTGTTAAGCTTTTTAGTTCATGGGCTACATTGTCGTCAATTTTAAAGCCCACCAAACTATAGGCTACTGTACGTGGCGCTTTTACAGGTAATAAAATAATTTGATACAGCTCGTTATTAAGCACCACAAAACTAGACTCTTCTGGCGCACTTAAAAGCTCTTCCATCAAGGGCTTTAAGTTGTGTGCAAAAACGTCTTCGTCAGTATTGGCGGAAATTAGCCTACCCGATAAATCAAGTAACAACATTAATTCGGCATCAATACGCTGACTGTGATTAAACAACACGCTGCTGATTGTACCTGCATCTCGCGTTGCTACAGCTTGCTTAAAACCAAAATCGGAGGTGAGTACTTTTGCAGCGGTTAACAGTAGGCTTTCTTTTGACTTTAAATATTGCTTATAAACATTTTGCGCTACGGTAATATCTTGATTTACTTTTTCTTCTTGAAACTTACTCGTAGACCACCAAAAACTAAACAAGCTGACCATAGTGGTTAATAACACTAAGCCAACACATAAAATGGTTATGCGATTTCGTAAACTATTAGTCATTACCAGCCTTAAACTTACTACCAAAGGTATTTCTAGGTGCTGGGGTCGATGTGTTTACTGTTATCTGTAACTTTTTTTGAGAATTGATTGTTATAATTTTTTTATTCTCCAATGGCGCTGTTTGTAAAGGGTGCCACACACTCACTTGTGCAGGCAGTATATTAATAGGCAAACTAACATAGCCTTTTTTATCTGTTTTATAGACGGATTCACTACTCGCTACATAGATATAGCCAACCATAGAGTCATGAATATTACACCCTAAAACAACAACCCCTTGTTGCTCAAACGTAATGGGCTCTTTTGGTTGCCCTGAATATAATCTTAGTTGAAAAGGCTTAGCTTGTGAAAAAGAATAAACATGATGGCGAATATTGTCGCTGTTAGGAAAGTTAACTTTTTGACCCTGTTGTACAACTAATAATTCGGGTAAAAACTGCTTATGGACTTGATCCATTATGGCAGTGGGCAAATTTGAAGGTGTGGCTTGCTTATCAGCAACATTAAGCTCAACCACTGCACCTGATAACTTTTGGCCGTGTTGATCCTCTATTACTAATTCAATATTTGCACTTAAAGCAAACTGACTAAAAAACAAACCTATAGCTAAAAAACAATGTCTTTTAGCAAACTTTTGCAATGCCCGCTCAAACATAACAACACCTAAATATTAATGTTAGGTTAAGTTAATTAGAGACGAGCACTAATTGCAAGAATTATAGCCCAGTAACTAAAAATAAAGACTTAGTTACTGGCTTTGTTAGCACTTAAGTGCTGCTATTTAACAATTAATTCGTAATCGTTATCTAAAATAGTAATTACTTCTTGGCGAGGATCTTTAGGGATCACAATATCTCTGCCTACAATTTTGCTCGCTATACCAACATAGGTGTTTGACACTTCAAGCATTACTGATTCTGGTAAAATATAATCTTTAGCTAATTGCTCACGCTCACTCATGCGATCTTTATTTAATAATACGTCACTCTCTGGCACATTATTAATAAGCAATTGTCGAAAACCCTCTTTAGAATTTTCAACAATTTTACCGTTTTTGTATGCAGCTTCATCCCAAATGCGTGACGAATCAGGCGTGCCTACTTCATCAATATATATAAGTTGTTGCGCGCCATTTAAATCCTCTACATAACCAAACTCAAATTTAGTATCTACAAAAATTTGGCCAAGCTTCGCTAGTTCATCACTAATTAATTTAAAACCTTCAACTAACAGCTTTTCGTATTTGGTTACGTCATCTACCGATTTAAAGTTAAATACGTCTAAGTTATTAGTAATGTTAGCGCGAGTAATATTTACATCATCAACTGGCGGAATATCAGCAACGCCTTTAATAATACCTTTTGTTGATGGCGTAATTAAAACGTTATCAAGCTTTTGGTTCGCTTTTAAGCCTTCAGGCAAGTCAATACCACAAAAGTTACGTATGCCTTTAGCGTAGTCACGCCACATGCTACCCGTAATATATTGGCGAGCAATTGCCTCTACTTTTACTGTACTGGCTTTGCGTACAATCCACACATACGGATGTGGAATATCAACAATATGATTACCCGCAAGGCCTGCTTTATCAAATAACTTAAACCAATGGGCTGCCACTGAGTTTAACGCCATACCTTTACCTGGTACGCCATTTAAACCATTTTCGCCTTGCCAAATGCAATCGAATGCAGAAATTCGGTCTGAAATAACCATAATAGCAAGCTCAGTACCTGTCGGTACTTGGTAGCCTTTGTCTTTAATTAATCGTGCGCTGTCTTCATCAGTTAACCAATAAACTGAACGAACTTTACCGCTGTGTACTTCACCTTTGGTACGAATGGGTAAATCATCGTTTACGTCTAAAACTTTATAGCTAGTCATGCTATCTCCGGGGTTAGGGATGCTCTTTGAGCAAAGTATGGTATGGGGTTATATGGGCTGTATAATAATCTAGCCAACCTCAAAGCTCAATCGGATGCTTAAAACAAATAAAGGCATATATTTATAAGCAAGTCGCAATGGGGTAAACTTAATGTGCTAACCAGCCTGAGGAGATAGCTTGAACTACTTAACTGCCACTAAAAATAAAAAATACTTGATGTATATTTCTCAGAATTATTCATACGCTATCTTGAGACCTTTGCAGGCGCAAATATTGGCATATGGTGGTGAAGTACGCTGGTTTTTAGCTGGTAGCGAAGTAAACCCCGATTTTTTAACCACAAACGAGCAGCGTTTACATACCATAAAAGATGTTAAAAGCTGGTCTCCAAACATTACATTTATACCGGGCAATATAGTACCGAGCTTTATTCCGGGTAAAAAAGTAGCTGTATTTCATGGTTTTAACTCTGAAAAGCGCAGCTCTGAAGGTAATCGTGGGCATTTTACTATTCGTGGTTGTTACGATTTATATTGTACGCAAGGTCCAAATACAACAACCCGATTTAAAGAGCTAGCTAAGCAGCATGGTTTCTTTAAAGTAGCTGAAACTGGCTGGCCAACGCTCGATCCACTTTTTAGCAATACTTCAAATAATCCTTATGTAAGTGACGACTCTCGCTCTACTTTACTTATATGCTCTACTTTCTCACGAAAGCTGTCACTTGCTCCTAAATTATATGAGCAAATAAAACATTTTAGTAAACAAGGTAAGTGGCGTATTTTGATGCAATTTCATCCTAAAATGCCTACCGAATGGGTTAATAAATACAAAGCGTTGAGTAACGAAAACCTAACATTTATTGAAACCGATAACGTCTTGCCGTTACTGCAAGCTGCCGATGTTATGCTGTGCGATACTTCGTCAGTTCTTTTAATGTTTTTACTACTACGTAAACCGGTAGTAACATTTTGCAATCAAAAACCACTTCCTCATTTACTTGATATTACCGATGCTGATGAAGTAGAAGCAGCTATTGAACATGCGCTTACTAAACCTAGTGATTTAATGCAAAGTATTGAAAGCTATTGCCAGGAACTTCATCCATATACCGATGGTCAATCTAGCCAGCGCGTATTAAATGCAGCTAATGAATTTTTACAAAGTAGCGATAAACTAAAATCCAAACCACTAAATATAATAAGACAACTAAAAATGCGTAAAGATCTAAACTATTGGGGTTGGTAACCAAATAATGATAAACCTAAAAAATGTTACTTTTAAGTGGCATAAAAGCGATAGCTCTCCCACGCTCAACATAAAAGAGCTAGTTATTGAAAAAGGCGAGCGTATTTTTTTGTATGGCCCTAGTGGCTCTGGTAAATCGACACTATTAGCGATTCTTGCTGGTATTAACACTGTCACTAGCGGTGAAGTGTTAATTCTAAATAAAAACCTCAGTACACTAAGTAATACTACCCGTGATGCGTTTAGAGCGGATCACATTGGCTATATTTTTCAAAATTTTAACTTGCTCCCTTATTTATCACCTATTGAAAATATAACGCTTGGGTGTGAGTTTTCAAAAATCCGAAAACAAAAAATATTAAAGCAATCATCAAATAAAAGCGCTGCCTTACAAAATGAAGCGATACGGTTATTAAATGCTTTAGGGCTTACTGCGCAGTACCACAATAAAAATGTAGCAGAGCTTAGTATTGGACAACAACAGCGAGTTGCAGCCGCTCGCGCATTCATAGGCAGCCCTGAACTAATAATTGCTGATGAACCCACATCTGCACTGGACACTAACAATCGTGAGAGCTTTATAAAGTTACTGTTTGAGCAAGCAAAGCTATCTAATAGTACATTGGTGTTTGTGAGCCACGATGAAACACTAAAGCTTTTATTTGACCGCTCCATTGACCTTATAAATTTGCAGGAGCAGGTATGATCATCGCTAAACTTGCTTACAAAAGCTTATTAAATCGCCGCGCAAGTGTACTGCTTACATTATTCACTATCGCAATTAGTGTAATGCTACTTTTAAGTATTGAGCGTGTACGAATTGATGCTAAAAGTAGTTTTAGTAATACTATTTCGGGCACTGATTTAATCGTCGGTGCGCGTACCGGCGATATACAGTTGCTGCTTTCGTCCGTATTTAGAATTGGCCATACTAATAACGGCGTAAGTTGGAAAAGTTACGAATACATAACAAGTCAGCGAGGCGTAAAATGGAGTATACCTATAAGCCTAGGCGACAGCCATAAAGGCCAAGCGGTACTAGGCACAACACTTGATTACTTTAGCCATTATCGCTTTGCGAAAAAACAAAATTTAACCTTTAACAAAGGCCGTCCTTTTGCCGCAATTAACGAAGTGGTGTTAGGTAGTGAAGTCGCAAATAAATTAGGTTATAAACTTAACGACTCTATTGTTATATCGCACGGCATGGGGAACACCAGCTTTCATCATCATGACGATAACCCATTTAAAGTCGTCGGTGTTTTAAACCCTACAGGCACGCCTGTTGATAAAACGTTGCATATTCCTTTGGCTGCAATCGATTTAATTCACGGCGGTAAAGCTAGCCTTGTGCATGAGCATGAGCATGAGCATGAGCATGACGAACATAACAACCTAGTTGGGCATCCAAAGCAAATTACAGCATTTTTAATGGGATTTAATTCGCCTTTGTACACACTACAAATTAGGCGCAATATAAATCAATATAAGCCAGAAGCCTTGCTTGGGATTATGCCAACCGTAACACTTAAAGAGTTATGGGAAATGCTCGCCATAGTAGAAAAAATACTTTTGCTATTCTCAGCTGTTGTCGTGTTAATTAGCCTACTTGGCATGCTAACGACATTGCTTGCAAACCTGAGTCAGCGTCGTCGCGAACTTGCTATATTACGTTCGGTAGGCGCTCGCCCTTGGCATTTATTTACACTTATAAGTATTGAGTCACTACTGACCACTTTACTTGGTTGCCTAGTAGGTAGCGCGCTTTACTATTTAGCTATTTTTTCAGCCGGCGGTTACTTACAAAGCCATGCCGGTATAAGCGTAAATATCACAATACTCTCTTACTATGAACTGGGCTTAATCGGCGTTATTATGGCAGCCGGTTTTATTATTGGCTTAATACCCGCTACTCGCGCTTATTTTTATTCACTCAGCGATGGTATGAGTATAAAAGCATAATTTTTAGGTATTTTATGACATTTTTTAAAACAGCTTTTCAGTACATTGCTGCTATTAACTTATTATTTATAAGCGTAGCGAGCTATGCCAATCCACCAAAAGAAATTTTTTGGGAAGACTTAATTCCCAAAGGTCATATGCAAATAGACACTCAAGCACAAGCTAATCACGAAGGCAGCGATCAAAACTGGGTGCAACCCGATTTAGATGCTCCAGTGGTAAAAGCGCTTGATGGTCAATCGGTAAGTTTGCCAGGTTTTGTTGTGCCATTAGAAGGCGATAGCGAAGTCATTACTGAGTTTTTACTCGTGCCTTACTTTGGTGCCTGTATACACGTACCACCACCACCGCCAAATCAAATAGTCCATGTAACGATTAAAGGTGGCGTGCCTATAGATAGCTTGTACGACGCAATCGTTGTAACCGGAATAATAAGTACAGAAACATGGTCGGGCGAAATCGCGCAGGTAGGATATAAAATGAAAGCGGTCGGTGTAGCACCGTTTGAGCTTTAAAATTAAGGGCCCGCTTTTAAAGCTGGCCCTTAAATCTCATTAAATTTATAATCGATAAAATTCAAATAGCTGAATACTCAAATAACTAGATAACTAGATAACTACTTTTGGCAATTTGAGCAAAAAATAGTACTGCGCTGCCCCAATCTAATTTCTTCCAATTCGTTTTCACACGTCATACATGGCTTGCCTTTGCGCCCATATACTAATAACTCTTGAGCAAAATACCCTGGCTTACCATCACTTTGTGCAAAGTCTTTAAGCGTTGTACCACCTTGCATAATGGCCGCAGCAAGCGTGTCTTTTATAATAGGGATAAGTGCTTGATAACGTTTGAGCGATACTTTTCCCGCCTCTCGCTTTGGATGTATACCCGCTTTAAATAGCGATTCATTCGCGTAAATATTACCAACACCAACCACCACTGCGTTATCCATAATAAATTGCTTTACGGGTACTTTTTTATTGCGCGATTGTTCGTACACGCGTTTAGCAAAAAAGTCATCAGTAAGCGGCTCAGGACCAAGCTTAGAGAGTAGCTTATGCACTTCACCAGGCTCTTGCCATAAGCAGCAACCAAAGCGACGAGGATCGTTTAAGCGCAGTGCTTTACCGTTGCCAAAAATAAACTCTACATGGTCATGCTTTTTAAGCGGCTCACTTTTATCTACAACACGTAAATTACCTGACATACCCAAATGTAAAATAGTGCTTCCAAGCTCACAGTGTAAAAGTAAGTATTTAGCTCGTCGTTCAATACTAGTAACAATTAGCCCTTCAAGTTGATACACGTCATCTGGCACTGGCCAGCGCATACTGGCATTGTAAATATTTACCTTTGTAACTACTTGGTTTTGTACGTGGGGAGTGATGCCCATTCGGCTCACTTCTACCTCTGGTAATTCAGGCATTAATTAGACTCACTTTGTGAAAAATCAAAACTAGGAAATAACTGCTGTGCAGTTTTTAAATCGAGTGCGAGTATTCGTTGGCTACTCTTTTCGAGTAAGTAATATTGCCCATCGCCTTTATAAAGCAAATAAACCCAAGGTAAACTCTCGCCAGCCAACTCAAATGTAGCAACATATAAAGGTGCATTAGGATTAAAAACAACAGATTCGTTAACACCCATTAACTGCGCGCTTTGCCACTGATTAATTAAATCACTAAGCTGCTGCTCAGATGCTTGCCACACAAGCGGTATGTCTTTTTGTAGTGGGGTTGTACGCCAGCTTGTTCCTATTCGCTCAATTTTTTGATCGACAAATTGCAGTGTGAGTACAAAACTTTGTCCGGGGAGTATGGCTTGTAATGTTGGTTTATCCTCCCCTCCCAAAAGTTGCTTATGCCAGCCATTTAAAAAGAAGATCATAATCAACATCGAAAATATTATAACGTTGTTCCAACCTTTACGGCCCAGTCGCATATTAATACACCTAGTAAATTCAAGATTTTAAAGTGTAACTAAAACTTAATTGCGCTGTCTATATGTTAAAGGCCGCAGACTTTGTTAGAATATCGGCAAATTTAAAGGAGTTCCGTCAATGTCTATGTATGTAGTGGGCCATAAAATCCCAGATTCAGATTCTATTTGTGGTGCAATTGCACTGGCTTATTTAAAAAACCAAATCGATGAGCCTGCAATTCCAACTCGTCTTGGTGAAATTTCACCTGAAACTCAATTTATCCTTGATAAATTTGGCTTCGAAGCACCAGAGCTTAAATTAAGCTACGCGGGTGAAGATGTGTATATTGTAGATCACACAGAAAAAACACAAGCACCTGATGATATCGACCAAGCCCGCGTTGTTGGCGTGGTAGATCACCATAAATTAGGTGACTTAACATCATCTACTCCGCTTGAATGCTGGATTCGTCCTGTTGGTTGTTCAAACACCATTATTAAAATGATGTACGACTTCTACAGCGTAGAAATCCCTAAAGATATCGCGGGTATTATGATGTGTGCAATTTTAAGCGACACCGTAATATTTAAATCACCAACATGTACCACTGCCGATATTAAATGTGTTGAAGCGCTTGCAGAAATTGCAGGTATCGAAGACTTTAAAGAGCTTGGTATGGATATGTTCCGTGTTAAATCTGCGGTTGAAGACACACCTGCACGTGATCTAGTAATGCGTGACTTTAAAGATTTCAACATGAACGGTAACCTAGTAGGCATTGGCCAACTAGAAGTAATCGACCTTGCTGTTTTTGACGATATTAAAGCAGATCTTGCAGCCGATATTGCTAAGCTAAAAGTTGAGGGCAACCGCCACTCTGTATTTTTACTGCTTACCGATATAATGAAAAAAGGCTCAGAAATGCTAATTGTATCTGACGATGCAAACTTAGTTGAGCAGGCTTACGGTGTAAAACCAGAGAATGATAAAGTATGGTTAGATGGTGTACTGAGCCGTAAAAAGCAAGTAGTACCACCACTACAAGATGCATTCACAAAAATTTAATTGTGCTTTCATTTATTGATTTAAAAGCCTTGTTGGTTATGCCAACGAGGTTTTTTATGTCAATTCGCTAATCATAGTTTAAAAACAAAAAACCCAGCCTAAGCTGGGTTTTTAAATTCTAAAAGAGATAAAATTACTTAATTTTAGCTTCTTTAAAAAGAACATGTTTACGAATCTTTGGATCAAACTTTTTGATTTCCATCTTCTCAGGCATGTTACGTTTGTTTTTGTCAGTAGTGTAGAAAAAACCAGTACCGGCAGTTGAAACTAAACGGATTTTATCGCGCATGATTCAGATCCTTAAACTTTTTCGCCGCGAGCACGGATTTCTGTAAGAACCGTGTCGATGCCTTTTTTATCGATAATACGCATACCTTTAGTAGTAGTGCGTAATGTTACAAAACGTTTTTCACTTTCAACCCAGAAACGGTGTGTTTGTAGGTTAGGTAGGAAACGACGTCTAGTCGCGTTTCTCGCGTGTGAACGGTGATTACCAACCGCAGGACGCTTACCTGTAACTTGACATACTTTAGACATGTCTATATATCTCCAATAACTTCGCTCGAGCTTAATTTAATCTAAGGCCGTGTATTTCCGCCCTAGAGATAAATCGAAGGGCGCTCTTTATACAGCTTTTACAGGCAAAGATCAAACACTGATCTATCCAATCAGCTCATATATGTAAATTTGATAGCGGCTAATTATAAAGATCGAATGCCCTCAGGGAAAGTAAAAACTGCATTTAAATTAAACTAATTTGCCAAAACACGTTAAACAGCTCATTTTTAACACACTTCTGTATCTAACAAAGCTAAATCAGGCCTCGTTCGGCAAACGAAACACACGTTTCTCCACCAACAATGATGTGATCGAGCACACTTATGTCGACCAATTGCAGTGCTTGCTGCAATTTATTAGTAATAAGTTTGTCTGCTTGGCTCGGTTCTGCAATACCACTTGGGTGATTATGCGCAAAAATAACAGCTGCTGCATTATTTTTAAGGGCAGCCTTTACCACTTCACGCGGATAAACACTGGCAGAATTAATTGTGCCATAAAAAAGTATTTCGTCTTTTACTAATCTATTTTGACTATCTAGGTATAACACCATAAATACTTCTTGCTGCAAGCCTCGCATTTGAATGGTCAGGTAATCGTAAACTGAGTTTGGCGAATTAAACACCGCATCTCGTTGACAACGCTCCTGCATATAACGTTGGCTTAGCTCTAATACAGCTTGTAGTTGTACATATTTAGCAGTTCCTAATCCCTTTTGAGAGCAAAACTCCTCAATACTGGCATTAAACAAATTATGCAGTGTTTTATTCTCGTTTAATAAATGCTGAGCCAACTCAATTACATTCATTCCTGGCAACCCTGTTCGTAAAAATATAGCAAGAAGCTCTGCGTCACTGAGCGCTTTAGCCCCTTTCGCGATGAGCTTTTCACGAGGTCGAAGTGAGTTTGGTAGTGAAGTAAGTTGCATTATTCATCCTTGAGAGGCGAAAGTGTCTTATAAATGTAATGCAAATTTAAAATTTAGCCTGTTATTTCGAATTAAAAAACTTCGCTGTACGGGTAAAGATTTGTTATTTTAAGCCCAATATTTAATAAAAACTGATGAACATCCATGACTAACTTAACAAACAAAAAAATTGTACTAGGTATTACCGGCGGTATTGCAGCTTATAAATGTGCAGAACTCGTTAGGCGATTAAAAGACGCTGGTTGTGAAGTAAAAGTAGTTATGACTGAATCAGCTAAACACTTTATTACACCATTGACCATGCAAGCCGTTAGTGGAGAAACAGTCTCTGACTCATTACTAGACCCTTCTGCTGAAGCTTCAATGGGCCATATTGAATTTGCAAAATGGGCTGACTTAATTTTAGTTGCCCCAGCGACGTGTAATATTATTGCTAAAATGGCAGCCGGCATTGCTGACGACCTACTAACGACGTTACTGCTAGCAACGCCTGCAAAAGTCGCAGTTGCACCTGCCATGAACCAGCAAATGTATGCACACGCAGCAACACAAGCTAATTTAGCCACATTAAAAGCACGTAACGTACTTATTTGGGGCCCAGGTAAAGGTGAGCAAGCGTGTGGTGATATAGGCGCTGGGCGCATGTTAGAGCCACATGAGCTAGTTGCACTATGTACAGCAAAAGAGCAACCGCAATTACTTGCAGGAAAAACAATTACAATAACAGCAGGCCCAACGCGTGAGCCTCTCGATCCGGTACGTTTTGTATCAAATCACAGTTCAGGAAAAATGGGTTATGCACTGGCAGAGGCCGCTTTGCAACTCGGTGCTACGGTTAATTTAATTTCGGGTCCAGTCACTATAAAAGCCCCTACTGGCGTAAACCTTATCAATATTGAAAGCGCTGAGCAGTTACTAAATGAATCATTAATTTATGCACCACAGTCAGATGCATTTATTGGCTGCGCCGCTGTAGCAGATTATCGAGCGGCAGAAATTGCGACTCAAAAAATGAAAAAGCAAGGCGACGAACTCACTCTTACTTTAACTAAAAACCCTGACGTAATTGCAGCTATTGCCAATCTTAAACAAAACCGTCCTTATACTGTGGGGTTTGCCGCCGAAACTCAAAATGTAGAAAGCTATGCTAAAGGTAAACTAAAGAATAAAAATCTAGATATGATTTGCGCTAATGACGTATCAAAAAGTGGCTTAGGATTTAATTCCGATCATAATGCTTTAACACTGTACTGGCATAACGAACAACTAGAATTACCAACTACAAGTAAAATAGAAATAGCTCGCAAGGTGATCAAACAGCTGGCTAAACATCTATAAAAAGGCTGGAAACAAACTGAATAAAACATTAACATACGCCAATCATTTGAACAAAAAATGACTAGGGTTCTTAACTGCGCCACTAAGAATAACTAATAAAAAGGAATGTTCATGCCTGCGACAAAAAGAAGTAATCGCAAAGAGCAAATACTGCAAGCACTCGCACAAATGTTAGAAACTAATTTAGGACAACGCATCACCACAGCAAAACTAGCTGCTGAGGTGGGTGTGTCTGAAGCTGCGCTATACCGTCATTTTCCGAGCAAAGCGCGTATGTTTGAGGGCTTAATTGAGTTTATTGAAGATACCCTTTTATCTCGTATAAATATTATTATTGAAAACGAAAAAGAAAGCCAAACGCGCATTTATAACATTCTATTATTACTTCTAACCTTTGCTGAAAAAAACCCAGGTATTACTCGTATTTTAACGGGTGATGCTCTGCAAGGTGAGCAAGAACGTTTGCGAGAACGTGTACAAACCTTGTTTGAAAAACTAGAAACTCAGTTTAAACAAGTACTTCGTGAGCGTAAATTACGTGAAGGTAAAAACTTTCAAAGTGATGAGCTTACACTTGCAAACTTTTTACTCGCCTACGTTGAAGGCAAAATGAATCAGTTTGTACGTAGCGACTTTAAAGCAAAACCAAGTGTTCAATTTGAAAAACAGTGGCTTGAGCTACAAAAAATTTGGCTGTAATCTTTTGCTAAATTAATAAATTGAATACTAAAAACGACCTACGGGTCGTTTTGTCGTATGTAGCTGCCATTTATCTGATCCGCTCGAATTATGAACCAAACTCGTTACAATGAAACAATGTCATAATACGAGAATCAATAATGAAAACAAAACTCACCTTATTAAGCACGGCACTCGTTGCCAGCTTAACTAGCACCGGCATACACGCCAAAGAATCACTACAATTTAAAGACATATTTAGTTTTAAATCAGCTAAAAGCACGCAACTATCTGACAATGGTCAAGTACTCTCTTTTAGTGCAACGCCGTATCGTGGAAATGCAACGGGCCAAGTTTACTCACTACAAAGCAATACACTCATCGCAGAAGTAGAGCGCGGCATTAAGCCTCATATTAACAAAGCCGCTAACTGGGTCGCTTTTACACAAGTACCTACCTTACTTGAAAAAGAAACAACCAAAAAAAAAGACACACTTAAAAATAACTTGGTACTCGTAAACACACAATCAGGTGCCCAACAAAGCTTTGCTGATGTAAAAGATTACACATTATCTGATGACGGTATGTGGCTTGCTTATCGTTTAAATAAAAAAGACGATGACGTAAAAGTAGAAGATAAAACCGATAGCACTAAAAACGAAGAAGATAACGCTATCACGCCCGATAAAAAAGATAAGAGCTATGCGCTTGTTATCGTAAATTTATCTGATAAACGCACCCATACAATAGAAAACGTATTTAGCTACGCTATTAACTCAGCTAACAGCCAACTATTAGTGAGCCAAAGTTACAGCGATGGTAATAACAACCAAATAGCGTTAATTGAGCTAAGTGACTTTAATAGCAGTGTATTAATTGATGAACCAGGCGTAATCGCAAATAAAATAGCGTGGCACCCAACTGACAATATTGCAGCGTTTACATTGGGTAACTATGTAAATGATGACACGCGCCGTCGTAGCTACACTTTACAGCTATATAAAAACGAGAAGCTTGTAACTATAGATTCACCGAATAAAGCATGGACGTTAGGGAAAACAGCCACCCTTAAATGGTCAGAAAATGGCGAGCGCTTATATTTTGAAAACCACCCTAAATTGACAGCCAAAGTAAAAACTAAAGAATATACCGACGAAGCCTCACTATACGACTTTGATACCATACGTGAACACAAAGGTCTTAATGTATGGCACAACAACGATGCGCAAATAAAACCACGTGAAGAGCAGCAATGGAATGAAGTTAATAAAAATCGCCATTACAGTGCGGTGTATCACGTTAACTCGCAAAAAGTTGCGCAACTTAGTACACCAAACATGCCTGAGGTTGCACTAAACCCTCAGCGAGATGTGTCTTTACTTGGCTCATCTAACATCCCCTACCTAGAAAAAATAATGTACGGCGGTTTTTTTGCTGATTACTTTGCAGTAAATATAAATACCGGTAAACAAACTCCAATTATAAGTAACTACCCGTTTAGACCGAGCCTTGCCCCTAATGGTGAGTTTGCAGCTTATTTTAGCGATAGCCAAATACAGTTAAAAGATTTAAAAAATAATAAAGTAACACCGCTTACAAAAGCGATTCAGGCAACCTTTGCTGATGATAAACACGACTACCCTTCTACCCAACCTGGTTATGGTTTTGCTGGTTGGATGACCGATAGCAGCCAAGTGCTTGCTTATAGTAAATACGATATTTGGGCGTTTGATGTAAAAACTAAGCAAGCTAAACGCCTAACTAATGGTAAGCAAAGTAATACGCAGTACCGTGTTATTAAGCTTGATAAAACCCAAGTAGGCTTCAAAAAAGGCGATACATTACTTGTCTCTGCTATTAACTTACAAACTAAACAAAGCGAAGTTGCAAAGCTCGACTTAACCACTAACACACTAACTAACGTGCTTAGCGGTAATAAACGCTTTGATATGGTTAAAAAAGCCAAAAAGGCTGACAAGTACTTATTCACCTCGCAAACTTATAGCCAATTTCCTGATTACTACCAAACAGATTTTAGCTTTAGCGCACCAAAAAAAGTGACCACGCTAAACCCACAAATTAGTAATTTTGCCTGGGGCGAAAAGCCAGAACTAATAAGCTATAAAGGTTTTGATGGCGAAGACTTACAAGGCGTACTAATAAAACCAGCGGGCTATAAAAAAGGCGATAAAGTACCTGTGGTTGTGTATTTTTATCGTTACATGAGTCAACGCATGTTTGATTTTCCTAAAATGGAATTAAACCATCGCCCTAACTTCCCTATGTTTACCTCAAACGGTTATGCGGTATTTTTACCTGATATTCGTTTTGAAATAGGTCACCCTGGTAAATCGTCAACGCAAACCATGATAAACGCCACCCAAAAATTAATAGATTTAGGCATAGCCGACCCAGATAAAATAGGCTTACAAGGTCACTCTTGGGCAGGTTATCAAAGTGCGTTTATGATAACCCAAACAGATATGTTTAAAGCGGTTGTATCTGGCGCTCCAGTATCAAACATGACAAGTGCTTACAGTGGCATACGTTTAAAATCGGGCCTTGCTCGTCAATTTCAATACGAAACAGGACAAAGCCGTATTGGCAAAAACTTATTTGAAGCACCAGAACTTTATATAGAAAACTCACCAGTATTTTTTGCAGACAAAGTTAATACGCCTATCTTAATAATGTCTGGCGACAAAGACGATGCAGTACCTTGGCATGAGAGCGTGCAGTACTACTTAGCTCTGCGCCGTGCAGGAAAAGATGCTACATTTTTACAATACGAAGGTGAACCACACCACTTGAAAAAGTTTCCTAATCAGGTCGATTTTTCAGTACGTATGATGCAGTACTTTGATCATTACTTAAAAGGCAAACCAGCTGCAAAGTGGATGACACAAGGCGAAGCATTTATAGAGGAATAGATATAGCATTTATTCAGAGCTCTACGTAAGCGATAACGGCGAGCTCTGCGTCAATTAAATCAAGGCGAGGCATATTACATTTAAGTAATCAGTCACTACCTAGTCCTTCATACCTTTGAAAAATGCTGTAATGATCTTTAAACTTTTATAAACACCACCGTATATAAGCGTTTTAATCAAAGTAAAAAACTATAATAAAAGCCTAATATAAGTAATAATCACTAAATTCAGAGGTTAAAGAGTCGTTCATTATGCTAGGTTTTTGGTATAAGGAGTTTCCACAATACCCAAAAGACCATAAGGATTTTTGGCGTACTCGCTTAATAGCCCACTCTTTACTAATAACTACATGTTACTTTTTAGTTTTAACACTCCTCAATCTTTTTTATTTTAAAAGCTATGACATTGCTTTAATTGATGCCTTAGGACTTACGATATCGTTAGGTATTTATACTTGGTTTAATAAAACAGCCAATGTAAATGCAGCAGCGTGGGCTGTTACCCTTATGGTCGTTAGCTTAATAATGATGTTTGTGGTTTCTGTAGGTGGGCATGCGCATTCTTTATTTTGGGCGACGTTAATCCCGCCTTTTAGCTTTTTTTTAGTTGGAAGAAACTGGGGAAGCCTATTTAGTGCAGTCGCTTTTGCTATTTGTGCGTATCTTGTGTATTTACAACAACAGCAAACTGTAACAATTGGCTTAGGCTCTTTATTTAATCTTATAGAGGTAAGCCTTGCTCATATTTTAATTTTTAGGTTTTACGAAAAAACACGGTTTTCGGCATACACTCGATTATCTATCCGTAACTTAGAAATTCAACACTTAGCAGAAACCGATAAGTTAACGGGGCTTTATAACAGGCAAAAATTTGATTTTGAATTATCACAGTTAATTGCTAAAAATGACGTTTTTAAAACCCCACATTGCTTACTTATTTGCGATATAGACCACTTCAAAAATATAAACGATACCTACGGGCATTTGGTTGGTGATAACGTGCTAACTGAATTTGCAAAAATATTAAAAAGCCGTATGGGAAATGACGCACTTATTGCGCGATGGGGTGGAGAAGAATTCACTATTATTTTATCCAACACCTCTTTAAATGATAGCGCTAAAAAAGCCGATGACCTGAGAAAGTATATTGCCGAAAACACAGTTACAAATGTAGCATTTACTATAAGTATTGGATTAGCAACGATACAAAAAGACGATACAGTGCTAAAACTACTGGAGCGGGCTGATACAGCGCTATATAAGGCTAAAAATAATGGACGCAATAAAGTATATGTTAGTGTTAGCGATAACGATTCAACCGTTATCACTCAATCAACTTACTTAAATGAGTTTATAGCCTAAACACTTAAGCGTACTGCCCACAAGCAAATCCACAGCTCCACGCATATTGGAAGTTGTAGCCTCCAAGCCACCCTGTTACGTCAGTTACTTCGCCTATAAAGTATAGGCCTTTAGCTTTTTTAGCTTCAAAGGTTTTTGAGCTCAACTCGTCGGTATCTACACCGCCCAATGTTACTTCTGCTGTTCTATAACCTTCTGTGCCATTGGGTTTAATTTGCCACGCATGAATATAATTTACTAACTCATTTATTTGAGCATGGGTAAGCTGATTAATATTACAATCTGGTATCGCTTTGCTTTCATGCAGTATTTCTATAAAGCGTTTAGGTAAAATAGTCGCAAGGCTATTTTTTAAGGACTTTTGGGCTTGCGTTTCTCGCCAATCAGCAAGTTGCTGCCTTAAATCAATTTCAGGTAATAGGTTTATAGTGACAGCCTGCCCTGCTCGCCAAAATGAGCTTATTTGCAATATTGCAGGGCCCGATAACCCTCGGTGAGTAAAGAGGATGTTTTCTTTAAATACGGTGCCGTCTTCGCTTGAAACTTCACAAGGAATGCTAATTCCCGAGAGCCCTTCAAAACGCTCTTTATCGTGCTGATGCAGAGTAAACGGCACAAGTGCAGCCATAGTTGGTAACACGCTTAAGCCAAACTGCTCTGCAATTTTATAACCTATTGGTGTAGCCCCTAGTTTTGGCATAGTTAAGCCACCTGATGCTATAACTAACGACTCACAGCTTAATGTTTCTTGCTCTGTGGTAACGCTATAGCCGGTTTCGGTTTTTGATACACTGATCACTTCACTGCGTAGCTTTATATTTACTCCGGCCCACTCACATTCTGTTAGTAAAATATCAACAATGTCTTGTGCATTGTTATCGCAAAAAAGCTGGCCTAGTGTTTTATGGTGATACGCCAAGCCATGTCTGTCCACCAGCTCAATAAAGTCATGCTGTGTATAACGACTTAAGCATGATTTAACAAAATGAGAGTTTGTGCATAAGTAGTTATCCGGGGTTGCATTTTCATTTGTAAAATTGCAACGCCCACCACCACTTATTAAAATTTTACGACCTGGTTTTTTCCCCATATCAAGTACTGTAACGCTTCGGCCACGGTATCCAGCTTGCGCTGCACACATTAATCCTGCTGCTCCCGCACCTATTACAATTACATCTACTTGGGTCATTTATTTATCTCATTAAAAAATTTGCTCGATTATAGCAAAGTTTAATAGCTAACAACGCAGCATTTGAATTATTAGTAATAACACAACAAAAACACATCAGTAATAAGTAGGGAATAATTACCCTCACAATAAAACAACCCTTTATGCTTATTTTTAATTTATATGACAAATACTAAACAACGAGTAAACCGCTAAAAACCTGGGTTATAACTAAATGAAAGAGGTACATAATAAATTGATATTTCAATCTAGTTAACAGATCGTTTACTTTTGTTCCCGCATCGTGATCTTATATCACGAAATAATAAATAAAAATCTAGGGATAATTATGACAACTAGTAAAACTTTTAAAAGATGCGCAATTGCAATTACAGTTAGTACGCTTTTTGCAGCAACATCTGGCATGGCTCAATCAGTTTCAAGTTCAATGGCTGAAACATCGGCTAAACTACAAAGCCAAGGCAGTTTCGAAACTCAGTTCATTATTAAATATAAAAATAATAACGAAATGGCGAGCTTTTCAACTGCTGACGCAAGCCCGTCTAGCATGAAAAAGCGCGCACAAAGCTTTGTTAAAAACTTCGCTTCTAAAAAAGGCAAAGTAAAAGCAAAATATATTCGTGCAATGGCACTTAATAACCACCACGTAATGCGTGCTGATAAAAAATTAAGTGCGGCAGAGGCCCAAGAGTTTATGCAAGAAATGGTTGATTCTGGCAATGTTGAATACATTGAAGTGGATCAAATGTTAAAGCCGTTTTCAACTCCTAACGATCCACGCTTTGATGACCAATGGCACTACTACGAGCAAGCCGGTGGTTTAAACTTACCGACCGCATGGGATACCGCAACGGGTAGCGGTGTAGTTGTAGCTGTACTAGATACGGGCTACCGCCCTCATGCTGATTTAAACGCTAATATTTTACCGGGTTACGATATGATCTCTAACCTTTCGGTAGCTAATGACGGTGGTGGTCGCGATAGCGATGCACGTGATCCTGGTGATGCAGTTGCTGCGAATGAATGTGGTACTAACGGTGCACAAAACTCTAGCTGGCATGGCACGCACGTAGCCGGCACAGTTGCTGCGGTAACCAATAACGGTGAAGGTGTTGCAGGCGTAGCTTATAACGCAAAAGTAGTTCCTGTTCGTGTACTAGGTAAGTGTGGTGGTTTAACCTCTGATATTGCAGACGGTATTATTTGGGCATCTGGTGGAAGTGTTTCAGGTATTCCTGCTAACTCAAACCCTGCTGATGTAATTAATATGAGTTTAGGTGGGAGCGGTTCATGTAGCTCTACAACTCAAAATGCAATTAACACAGCACGTAGTAACGGCACTGTGGTAGTTATTGCTGCAGGTAACGATAACGATAACTCAGCAAACTACAACCCAGGTAACTGTAACGGTGTAGTAAACGTAGCATCAGTAGGTCGTAATGGCGGTCGAGCTTATTACTCAAACTACGGTAGCAATATTGATGTTGCAGCACCGGGTGGCGCGCAAAGTTTTGCAAACGACTCTGAAGGTGTTCTATCAACTTACAATTCAGGTTCGTCTACACCTTCAAGCGACAGCTACGGTTATTCGCAAGGTACATCAATGGCTGCGCCTCACGTAGCAGGTGTTGCGGCACTTATTAAGCAAGCAAAACCAGATGCAACGCCTGACGAAATAGAAAGTATTTTAAAATCAACAACCCGCTCATTCCCTGCTACATGTACTAGCTGTGGTACGGGTATTGTTGATGCAGCCGCAGCTGTTGCAGCAGCAAGTGGCGACACTACTCCGCCTACAGGCGGTGATAGCGAGCTTATTAATGGTGAAGCTAAAACAGGTTTAAGTGGGGCTGCAAATGCACAAGCATTTTACACGATGACAGTACCAAGCGGTGCAACTAACGTAACATTCACTATGAGTGGTGGTACTGGCGATGCTGATTTATACGTACGTGCAGGCAGTAAACCTACAACTACTACCTATGATTGTCGTCCATATAAAGGCGGTAATAGCGAAGAGTGTTCTATTGATAACCCTACTGCGGGAACTTACCACGTAATGCTTAACGGCTACTCTGCGTATTCAGCTGTTACCTTGGTAGGTAATATTACTGGTGGTTCATCATCGGGTGGCGGTTCAGGTACTCCACAAGCAGGTGGCGGCACTATAAGCGATGTGTCAGCCAATACTGGGCAGTGGAAACATTACACGTTAGATGTACCAGCTGGAATGACTACGTTTACAGTAACAACATCGGGTGGCAGTGGCGATGCTGATTTATTTGTAAAATACGGTAGCCAACCAACAGCAAGCTCATACGATTGTCGCCCTTATAAAAATGGCAACGCAGAAACATGTACATTTACCAATCCACAAGCAGGTACTTGGCACTTAAGCGTTAACGCTTATAGCACTTTCTCTGGTTTAACACTTAGCGGACAATACCAACCGTAATTTAAAATTTGAGCCGTAAATAAAAAACCGATGTTGTTTCCAACATCGGTTTTTAAATAGTAAGTAGCTGATTAATTAAAGCTAAAACCTACACTTTATTACTGTTATAGCTTCTCTAGTACTGATTCTGCACGGCTTACAACAAACTCTTTGTCTTGCTCTACAAATAAACCAGTTACTACTGCATTTTCAACAATCATAGCGTAACGCGTTGAGCGTAAACCACCAAAACTAGCGGTATCTTTATCAAGCCCTAACGATTTAGTAAAACTTCCATCGCCATCAGCAAGCATTGTAATTTCTTGCGCGTTCTGCGAGTCGCCCCATGCTTTCATAACAAATGCGTCATTAACAGATACACAGTAAATAGCATCAACACCTTTTGCTTTAATTTTATCAGCAAGGGTAATAAATTCAGGTAAATGTGCATTTGAACACGTTGGTGTAAATGCACCTGGCACTGCAAATAACACGACTTTTTTACCTTCAAACAACTCTTTATTTGTAAGAGATTGCATACCGTCGTCAGTTAATTGCGTTAACGTAACCGATGGTAATTCTTGGCCTTGCTCAATCATGGTGGTTCCTTTAAAAGATCAATACAGAATAAGTAACAATCATACTACGTAACCTATTACAGTGTAGGTAAAGTGTAACTAACTTAGTAACTCAGAGTAGTCTAGCAAAGGTTTGTAGACCGTGTTCACTACATTTTATGAAAACTATTTTAGCTTCTATAGTTTTCATAAAATTTATTGCTCTGTAGTTAAGGCAAATTCAAATCATTTATAAAGCGAGAAAAGTCATTACCTAACTTTTCGTCACGCATACTGTACTCAACTATAGCTTTTAAATAACCAAGTTTGTCTCCACAATCATGTGAACGCCCACTCATATGGAATGCTTCAACGGTTTCTTGTGCCATTAATGCATCAATAGAGTCTGTAAGTTGTATTTCACCGCCAGCACCTACTGTCGTTTTTGCGAGTAGAGGCCAAATATTCTTACTCAGTACATATCGCCCTACAACAGCAAGATTTGAAGGTGCTAAGTCTGCATCAGGTTTTTCAACCATCGCTTTAATTGCAGCACTTTTACCTGGCATTAACTCAACACCGTTTATATCAGCAATACCATATTTACTAACGTCTTCTTTAGCTACTGGCTCAAGCATTATTTGACTTGCTTGAGTTTCTTTAAAGCGTTTAATCATAGCCGCTAAGTTTTCAGTTTTTTGATCGGCAGTATAAGCATCAAGTATCACATCTGGCAGGAGTACGACAAAGTTATCGTCACCAACTATTGGTTTAGCGCACAAGATAGCATGCCCCAGCCCTTTAGCTTCACCTTGGCGAACACTCATAATAGTTACGTCAGGCGGACAAATAGAGCGTATTTCATCTAATAAAGCACGTTTAACCCGCTTTTCAAGAGTAGCTTCTAGCTCGTAACTTGTATCAAAATGGTTTTCGATTGCATTTTTAGAGCTATGCGTCACTAATACGATATCTTTAATACCAGCAGACACACATTCGCTGACAATATATTGGATAAGAGGTTTATCGACTATAGGGAGCATTTCTTTTGGAATAGCTTTTGTCATAGGGAGCATTCTTGTCCCTAAGCCTGCCACTGGAATTACAGCTTTCATATCTATCCTTAGTGATTAAGTTTGTACATAAACTAGCAGATACAAAATAGATACTAGCTGAACAAAGTTACCTCTTTTGAAGAAGTAAATTTGAAGCTGCTTTTAAAGTGAAGTCTCTACACTTTGGGTATATAAAATAGATAGGTAAATAGTGAATTTATTAATGATTTTGTTGGGAAGTGAGATTAGATTAGCTAAGAGAAACCAGTCTAGGTTTGTTATTAATAACAAACCTAGACCAATCAATTTTTCAACAATACTTATTGGAAGTAGAGCTGTAAAATCTATTTATGATTAAAGACCAGCGCGATCTTTAATTACTGCAATAAGTGGTGAACTGGCAAAGTTGCCTTCAGCCCAAGCAATATCGGCACCATCTGTTAAAGCACTTTTTGATAAGTTTTTAACTATATACTCACCAGTATCCACTGCATTACTAGCAACAGCATGGCGTAATAAATTATTACCATTACATTGTACTGCATCATAAATATTACGGATTTTTACACGAGAGCTTTTAAGCTTGCTGCGTAATCGGTTTTTATCATCAGCAGCAATATACTCACAAATAGATACCGCTAATTGATCTTCAGCACTTGCAGGTGCTGTGTACGAAAATGAACTTACAGCGATAACAGCAGTAAGTACAACTAGCTTTGATAATTTAAACATGACAAACCCTTTATGGTACTTTATTCTTATATAGACTGTTTAATATTATACCAACCTACTAAAAATTACGCAATAATGTTAACGTGCTTTATATAAGGTTACGAAGTTATAACTAGATTTGTTTTTTTCATCAGGGAGGTTTTCTTGCTCTTCTCTCACGTCCCAATTAGCAACTTTATTGTAATCGGGAAACTGTGTATCGCCTTTAATATCTAAATCAATAAAGGTTAAATACAAGCGTTCTGCTTTTGGTAAAAATTGCTCATAAATATTACCGCCACCAATAATCATTACTTCTTCAACAGCACAAACTAACTCTAGTGCAGCCTCTGGTGTAGTTACCACTTCAATACCCTCTGCAGTATATTCGCTGTTTCGAGTAATAATAATATTACGACGCCCAGGTAAAGGACGGCCTATTGACTCAAACGTTTTACGACCCATGATCACAGGTTTACCCGTAGTTACTTTTTTAAAATGCTGAAGATCCGCTGGTAAATGCCATGGCATTTTATTATCTAGGCCAATTACACGGTTATTTGCCATTGCTGCAATCATTGAAATTATCATAATAAACACCTAGTACTTTATTCTTAAACAAAGAAAAAGGAGCATAAGCTCCTTTTTAATAAATTCTATTTAATTAACGCTCGTAGACTACTTCTACGTCGTAATCATCTTCATCCCAGTCGTCCCAATCATCATCATTGCCCTTACCTTTAGTGGCTTTTTCATGATAGGTATCCCACTTGAATTCAACTTCTTCATCCTCAACTTGTACAAACTTCTCTTTAGGCATGCTATCAAGGAGCGTCATTATGTTGTGGATTAAAGGTTGAGTATTAAGTTTATTAATTGCTGAGATGTGATAAATATTTTCAGTTTCGCCCAGCTCTTCTGCAATCGATTCGCATAACGCTTTTGCTTCATCCTCTGGTAATAAATCTATTTTATTAAATACTAACCAGCGTGGCTTCTCAGCTAATTTAGGGCTGTATTGGTGCAGTTCGTTAATAATCGAAAACGCATTATCAACAGGGTTTGAACCATCTACCGGCATTACATCAATAATGTGTAATAACACACGACAACGCTCTAAATGCTTCAAGAAGCGAATACCAAGGCCTGCACCATCAGATGCACCTTCAATTAGACCTGGAATATCGGCTATAACAAATGATTTATTTGCTTCAGGACGTACCACACCTAAATTAGGAATAAGCGTCGTGAATGGGTAATCAGCTACTTTTGGTCTCGCTGCAGATACACTGCGGATAAACGTAGATTTACCTGCATTAGGTAATCCGAGTAAGCCTACATCAGCTAATAATAGTAACTCTAATTTTAAGTTACGTACTTCACCAGGTGTGCCCAATGTTTTTTGACGAGGTGCTCGGTTAGTACTTGATTTAAAACGTGCATTCCCCAAGCCGTGGAAACCACCTTTTGCAACCAAAATTCGTTGACCATGTTGAGTTAAGTCGCCAAGTCCCTCTTGGGTATCAACATCCATGATGCGTGTGCCTACAGGCACCATAACAAATAAGTCGTCGGCTTTTCGGCCTGTACAGTTACGGCTACGACCGTTAGTGCCACGTTCAGCCCTATGGAAACGCTCAAACTGATAATCAATTAGGGTATTTAAGTTTTCATCAGCTTGTAGATAAACACTACCACCGTCTCCACCGTCACCGCCGTCTGGTCCACCATCTGGAACATATTTTTCACGACGGAAAGACACGATGCCGCTGCCACCGTCTCCAGCTTCTGCGCGAATTTCTACTTCATCTACAAACTTCATGATTACTCACTTTAGGGATTGGCTTGTTTAATAACTCTATTATATACCCAAGCCAGCACAAATGCAGGCTTGGGTATATATTGGCTGACTACAAAACAAAAAACCCCGCAAAGGCGGGGTTTTTAACTACCTTACTGATTACTCAGTTACGATAGTTACGTATTTACGGTTTAAAGGACCTTTTTGTTCAAACTGAACTTTACCATCTGCTTTTGCGAAGATAGTGTGGTCTTTACCGATACCTACGTTAGTACCAGGGTGGAAACGAGTTCCACGCTGACGAACAATGATGCTACCCGCTAGAACTGATTCGCCACCAAAACGCTTAACACCTAGGCGTTTGCTTTCTGAATCGCGACCGTTACGAGTACTACCAGCTGCTTTTTTATGTGCCATTTCTAAGTACCTCTAATTAAGCGCTAATGCTAGTGATTTTAACTTCAGTGAACCATTGACGATGGCCCATTTGCTTACGAGAATGCTTACGGCGTCTAAATTTAACAACCTTAATCTTCTCACCGCGACCATGTGAAACAACCTCAGCTGTTATCTTGCCACCGTTTACGAACGGTACACCGATCTCGATTTTCTCACCATCAGCAACTAAAAGTACTGAATCAAATTCTACTGCCGCACCAGTTTCAACGTCTAATTTTTCAAGACGAATCGTTTGACCTTCAGTCACACGATGCTGTTTACCACCACTTTGGAAAACCGCGTACATAATTAACTCCGTCTGTGCACCCTCAAATCGGCGCAACTAAAATATTCTTCGATAGGGCGCGAAGTTTACGCTAACGCGAAATAACTAGCAAGCCTATTTTGTAATTAAAATGAATAAAAAGTAGCTGCTTTGAGAGCAATTCAATATTTACCCCATTTTATATTAATTAGCCCTTTTGCCAAGCGCTTTTTAACTCTTAGTCAAAATAAACTAATGTACTCAAATATGACCCTCACAGCTTAATATCTAAGCACACCACAAACTGCATATTGATTATCAATTAATCAGTTATCTTGGCCAATTCAGTCTAAATTAAGTACTTTAATAGTGTTTTTTCAATCAATCGTCACAAAATATCGAGCTAGTGCATTTTTTGTTGTACAATCTGCGCCGTTCACACATAAAAATTGGCTCGGAGATCAATGGATATAAAAGCTATCCAGGCGTTAATCGAAAGCGATATGAATGACGTCAATCAACTTATACATGCGCAAATGCGCTCAGATGTGGCGTTAGTTAATCAGCTTGGTTTATATATAGTTAGCAGTGGCGGCAAACGCGTTCGTCCAATGCTGGCAATTTTAGCAGCCAAAGCGCTCGGTTATCAGGGTAAAGATCACATAACACTTGCAGCAATTGTTGAGTTTATTCATACAGCAACGCTATTGCATGATGATGTTGTAGATGAATCAAACTTACGACGTGGCACGCCTACAGCAAATGCTGAATTTGGTAATGCTGCTAGCGTATTGGTTGGTGACTTTATTTACACTCGTTCATTTCAGCTTATGGTTGGCCTTGGCAAAATGCAGGTTATGCAAGTACTTGCCGATGCAACAAACATTATTGCTGAAGGTGAAGTATTGCAGTTAATGAACTGCAACGACCCAGATACGACCGAAGCCAGTTATATGCAGGTTATTTACTCTAAAACAGCTAAGTTGTTTGAAGCAGCGACAGGGCTTGCTGCCATTATTACTGAGCAAGATCAAAGTACTCTCGATGCACTAAACCTGTACGGTATGCATTTAGGTACTGCATTTCAGTTAGTGGATGACGTACTTGATTACAATGCAGATGCTGAGCAGTTGGGTAAAAATATTGGTGATGATTTAGCTGAAGGCAAACCAACGCTTCCACTTATTTATGCCATGCAACATGGTAGCGAGCAGCAAACACAGCTTATTCGTGATGCAATAGAGCACTGTAATGGTATGGAGCATTTAGAAGAAATTTTATCGGCACTAAAGCAAACTAATGCGCTTGAATTTACAATGCAAAAAGCAGAGCTTGAAGCTGACAAAGCTATTGCGTGTTTAGACTTTTTAGCTGAGTCTGACTATAAGCAAGCACTCATAAGCCTTGCTCGTATTGCGGTTGACCGCGACCACTAGTTTTAACTAGTTACACAGTGTGACATTAATTCTGAGTAATAAAAAAGCCTGCAAATGCAGGCTTTTTTGTTATTCTACTTTGGCTATTACGCCATGAAATCAACACCTTCTTTGATGTCTTTTTTCAGTGTTTCAAGCATGTCATTTTTTGCTTTTGTTTCAAATGCGCTTAGTTCGCCGTAAGAAAGAATTTCTTCTACGCCGTTTTTACCTAAACGTACTGGATGTGCAAAGTACTCTGCATCGCCATTTTCAACAGCAACGTAAGCGTAATCTACAACTTCTTCACCCTGTAGGCCTTTAACTAAAGACATACAAAAACGAGCTGCAGCAGCACCCATAGATAGCGTAGCTGAACCACCGCCTGCTTTAGCATTTACAACTTCAGTACCCGCATTTTGGATACGTGGAGTAAGTGCAGCAACTTCTTCATCAGTGAAAGAAACACCTTCAACTTGAGAAAGTAGAGGAAGAATAGTTGTGCCTGAGTGACCACCAATTACTGGTACTTTCACAGTTGCTACGTCTACGCCTTTAAGTTCAGCAACAAATGCTTCTGAACGAATAACGTCAAGCGTAGTAATACCGAATACGCGTTTAGCGTCGTAAGTACCTGCTTTTTTGAATACTTCAGCAACGATTGGAACTGTGCCATTTACTGGGTTAGTAATAATACCTACTAACGCTTTAGGACAGCTAGCAACAATGCCTTCTGCTAAAGTTTTGATGATACCAGCATTTACATTAAATAAATCAGCACGATCCATACCTGGTTTACGTGGCATACCCGCTGGGATAAGAACGATGTCAGAACCTTCAAGCGCTTTGTTTAATTCGTCTGCGCCAAAGCCTGCTACTTTAACATCTGTTGGGATGTGAGAAAGGTCAACCGCAACACCTGGTACTACTGGTGCAACATCATAAAGTGATAATTCAGAGCCAGCTGGTAAGCCTGTTTTTAATAATAAAGACAACGCTTGGCCGATACCGCCTGCAGCACCTAATACAGCAACTTTCATTGGAATTCTCCGTAATTTGAGGTAGGAAACATTTGTGGCTCTTAAGATAATGAAATTAGCGACTAAAAACAAATTTATCCTGTCTATTTCAAGTATATTTTCGACCATAGTCGTAAACTTTTGTGATTTAACGCATCAAACTGGCAAGTTAACTAAACAACTGCTGCATAATTATTCATTTTTGTGTAGAATTTGCGGCATAAATAACAAAAACGAATAAAGACTATGCAACCACAAGATAAACAAGAAGCACTGGTAAAAGCATTTAAATCACTATTAAAAGAAGAAAATTTTGGCTCTCAAGGCGAAATAGTTGATGCGTTAAAAGATCAAGGTTTTGACAATATAAGCCAAAGTAAAGTATCACGCATGTTAAGTAAATTTGGCGCTGTACGCACACGCAATGCCAAACAAGAAATGGTTTACTGCTTACCTGCTGAAATGGGTGTGCCTACGGCTAAAAGCCCATTACGCCAATTAGTAATCGACATTATGCACAACGAAATGATGATCATCATTCGTACCAGCCCAGGTGCTGCTCAGCTTATTGCACGTTTATTAGATTCATTAGGTAAAGCAGATGGCGTACTAGGAACTATTGCCGGCGATGACACTATTTTTATCGCTCCTGCTAAAATATCTGAAATAGATGTAACTCTTGAACGCGTTCGCATTTTATTTGATACGGTTTAATAGCAAATTAAATTTGTTTTAAAAACCCTATTGAAGGTGCAAAGAAAGTAGAGCCCATATCGGCTTGAGTAAAATCAAGCCAGTGGTCGTAGCAATCCCCTTCCCCTAAACGACTATTAAGTACTTTTTCAAACGCGGTGCCCGTACAAGCGCATGTAATTGATAACATTCCCTGCTCATACACGTCGCCATAAGGCATGCTTTGATTTAATAGTAGCGGTTGTCCGTCTCCGTCTTTTAGCTCACTTCGCGAAGCATGGCTGGTTTCGATCGCTGGGGTAATTAGCGTGTTATCAAGACGCGTACGTCCCATTATTTGCTCTTGCTCACTCAATGATAAATGCTGCCACATAGTTAAATCATGTTTATAACGCTGAACATGAATATAACTCCCCTGATCTTCAAAGCTACCAGGGTTGCTGATTAAAGCCGTAGCGCGCTTTTTTCTTCCATGTGCGGTGTCGCCACCATAAATAAAACCGTTAAAATCACGACCATCTAAAAAGCGAAAATTCCGAATTTGCTCCACCAGCTCAACATCGGGGGCAAATAATTTTAAAATTTGCAGCGCAAATAAATGGTTAACATCTTCACGGTCAGAGCGAATTTGCACAAATAAATCACACGGTTGTACACTCATTTGGTGATCGCTATGGGTTATATTGGGAAAGCTCTGTAATTCGCTTGGAATGTATTCAGGGAGGATATGCGGCCAGTATTGCGCACCAATAGCAACCATACAAGAGAGCATTGATTCTGAAAATTGATCGCTAAACTCTTCTTCTATAGCGCTTACTTGTTTTAACTTTGCGCGAAGTGATTCGTCTTGACCATCAAACACATTAAAAAATAAGTGCAAACCGTGTAAGTTTGCTTCAGCACAAATCCCTGATTGCGCTTGCGCCATTGTTATTCCTTAGTTTTACAGATAAAAACACAGCGAATAACAAATTAATTACGATTCGAAAAAATTCACCGTGTGAGGTTTTATTTTTATTATAACCTGATCATTATTTTCAAATGACTGGCCATATTGTGCAGCAACTTCAATTTCTTGTTCATCAATAACAAGCGAATAAACATACGCCGAACCAATAAAGCGACGACTTATGATTGTAGCTCGCTTGCTGAATTTGTCACTTTGGTTATCTGCCACTAATTCTATTTGATGAGGGCGCACATATATAAGCCCTGCACTTACATTATGCTTACTCTCAACATAAGATTCGACTAAACCAAATGGTGTTTTATATTCAGTTGCGGTTAACACTTCTGCGCTTAAGTATATGCCCTGACCCAGAAACTCTGCAACCTCCTTTGAACATGGAGCTGCAAAAAGCTGCTCAGGCGTGCCTTGTTGCTCAATTTTACCGCGATGCATAATGGCAAGTGTATCTGAAAACGCAAACGCCTCTTCTTTTGAGTGTGAAACAAACACAGCAGATACTTGAGTTGCCTTAATAATTCGACGTATATCGGCAATTAATTCAAAGCGTACTTGTGTGTCGATGTTTGAAAAAGGCTCATCAAGGAGTAATAAACTAGGTTTATAAGCTAATGCACGAGCTATAGCGACGCGTTGCTGTTGGCCACCCGATAACTGATGTGGAAACCTGTCAGCACATCCAATTAAATGCACAAGCTTAAGCATTTCATCAACGCGTTGCTGCTTTTGAGCTTTGCTCATATTACCAAGCCCGAATGCAATATTATTTGCCACCGTTAAATGCGGAAACAACGCATAATCTTGAAACATCATGCCGATGTTACGATGCTCAGGTGAGACAAAAGATTGCTCATCACTCACTAATTTACCGTCTATAAAAATAGACCCTTGCTTGGCTTCAATTAAACCTGCAATCGCCTTTAATGTGGTTGTTTTGCCGCATCCACTCGCCCCGAGTAGACAAACAATTTCATCTTTACCCACTGTTAAATCTAAATCGTGAATAACCTTTGTGCCGTTATAGTGATAGCTCACGCCTTGTAAAATTAAACTACTCATTTAACTACGCTGCTCCATAGAACGATTAATAAAATACAAAGGAATAAACCCAACAATAACAATAAATAATGCAGATATTGAAGCAAGCTCTAATTGCTCATCACTCACATACTGAAATACATGAGTAGCTAAGCTTTCAAAATTAAACGGTCTGAGCAATAGCGCAGCTGGCAACTCTTTCATACATTCAATAAATACCAATAAGGCAGCAGTGAGTAACCCTCTTCGCAGTAAAGGTAGATGCACTAAACGCAGCGTTTGCCCTTGGCTTTTACCCATTGATTGGCTTGCCATATCAAGTGATGGACTAATACGTAAAAAACTCGACTCAATTGCTCCGTGTGCAATGGCGTAAAACCTAACAATATAAGCAATAATAATAGTAAGAATGCTACCTGTAAGTAGTAAGCCAATGTCTAAGTTATACTTCTCGAGCGCTGTGTTAATGGTGTTCTCTAATAATGTAAGAGGTAATAAAACCGCAATAGCGAGTACAGTTCCTGGCAGCGCATAGCCTGTGCTTGCTAAACGACCAGGAATAAGCGGATACGTTTGCTTTGCAACACGCTGATAAAAAACCACAAAAACACTCAATGTAATGGTTATAACACTTACAACTCCCGCCACCTTTAAACTTTGCCAAGCGTAACTAAAAAACTCTACATCCCATGCTTTATCAAAGTAGGTAATGGCATAATTTATAAGTACTGCAATAGGAATTACAAAAGCGATAAGTAAAATAAAGCTACAAAATCCCGTTGCGAGCCAAGCAGACTTTCCTTTTAATACATAGAGAGATTCACTATTTACACTTGATTGTCGCTCAAATACCGCTTGGTTTCGGCGACTAAAACGCTCTGCCATTAATGCTAAAAATAACAGAAGTAACATCACACCCGATATTTTAGCGGCCGCTGTAAGTGAGTAATAACCAAACCACGTATCGTATACGGCGGTTGTTAATGTACTTACGGCAAAATAACTCACTGTTGCAAAGTCGGCCATGGTTTCCATACTAATAAGTGCAAGGGCCGCCACAATTGCCCCACGAGAGAGTACTAAGCTGACTTTAAAAAAGCTTTGCCCAGGAGATAGCCCCATTAACTGACTAGCTTGTACTAATTTGAATGACTGCTCGCGAAGGGCTGTTTTAAAAATTAAAAATAAATACGGGTAAAGTACCAAGGCAATCATAACTATGGCGCCGGGTAATGTTCGTATATCAAAAAACCAATAGTCGTTAGGTGATTGCCAGCCAAACCATTCTCTCAATGCTATTTGCACCGGGCCCGCATAATCTAATAAATCAGTGTATACATAGGCAATAATATAGGTGGGCATAGCAAGGGGTAGCATAAGTGCCCATTCAAACTGTTTTTTACCCGGGAAACTACAGTAAGCCGTTAGCCACCCAAGTGGCAAAGCTATGGCGCAGCTAAGGACGCAAACACCTAAAACTAACAATACGGTATTGGTTATGTAATCCCAAAGCACGGTATCCCACAGGTGAGAAAACACCTCAGAGCTACCTTGTAGAGATTCAAAAAGAAGAAAAAACAACGGGGCCGATAGTATTAAGCCAGTCGACCACGCAAAGAGCTGCCATTTAGACAGCTTAAATTTATTAGTCATTAAAGATCGAACTTCACCTCATCAATTAGCTTAAGTGCTAACGGACGATATTTACTAATCTCATCAAGTGGCAAGCTGTCTTCTTTAAAGCTACCCCAAGAGGCAACCAAAGTTGATAATTCAACACCCGACTTAACTGGATACTCCATATTTAATGAGGCATACATGTTTTGTGCTTTGCTGTCGGTCATATATTCTATGAGCTTTAATGCATTTTCAGGGTTTTTAGCGTATTTGGTAATAACCGCACCCGATACATTTATATGTGAGCCACGATTAACTTGATTCGGAAAGTTAATATTTACGGCCTCTGCCCAACCTTTTTGTTCTTTATCTTCTAGCATTTTGCCAAGGTAGTAACTATTACCTAATGCCAAGTTACATAAACCTTCTTTAACAGCTTTAACTTGAGCACGATCGTTACCTTGAGGCTTGCGTGCTAAATTAGCCTTAACACCTTCAAGCCACTCTTTAGTTTGCGCTTCACCATGGTGTGCAATCATAGAAGCCACTAAACCTAAATTATATGGATGTTTGCCAGAGCGCGTACAAATTTGTCCTTTGTATTTAGAGTCTGCTAAATCTTCATAAGTGAGCTTAGGTAACTCACCAACTCGCTCTTTTGATGAATACACATTACGCACTCGCTTAGTAAGCGCAACCCATTGGCCATCACCGTCACGAAAGGCGGCTGGAACATTATTATTTACACTGTCACTTTTTATAGTTTGTGTTAATTTTAAATCTTCTAATTGAATAAGCGCGCTAAAGTTAGAGGTTAATACTAAATCAGCTTTACTGTGCTTGCCTTCGCGTTTAACACGCTCAATTAGCCCTTTTTTAGCAAAAACAACATTGGTTTTTATGCCTGTTTGCTTTGTAAAGTCTTCTAAAATTGGCTGAATTAAAAACGGTTGACGAAAAGAGTAGATGTTAACAACATCGTTTGCAAAGACTGGTGCCGATGCAACTACCCCTAAAACAAGTGCAAATACTTTCTTCATTATTCCACCTAAATAACTGTTATTATCAACGAATTCTACCGTGCTCATTCTAAAAGTGCACACTTTAAATAAATGTAAATATGTAAATAACGCCCAAAAGGAAATACGGTGTAAGAGATGTCTTACGGATGTGACAGCTAATGAGTAAAAAACAAGATAAAAAACAACCTAAAAACAGTTAAACACATGAATTATATGAGATTTATTTTTATTGCTATTGCAAAAACACTAATTGAATGTAGTTTTATCTCTATTTTAGTTGCTCTATTGCACTATAATTTACGCATCAACCAAGCAATGACGCTTATTGAGTAAAAGGAAATGGACTGCTTACTCAACCAACCAATGATTAGGTTATCAGGACAACACGGATTTTAGGACAGGCTCAGGATGAGTATCACAACGCAATGTTGTAAAAAGGACAGCGTCAGGAAGATGCGAAAAGGATAATAACAAGGCTAAGTTGTTCAACAGGATGTTGAAGGAATAAATGGACAGGCCTTTAAGGCAACACAAGGGATTGGTTAAAACAAGGATACACTAGGAAGTGTAATTAAGGATTTGGTAATAGTATTTACCCTACAGGATGTTTAGGAATTAAAGGATACAGGCCCGGACGGTCTACATTACATAGAACTAAAAAGTAATATAGTAATAAACATGGATTAGTGAAAATTGGAGTTGATTAAGTTCAATTGCAGGATGCAGAAAATTAGAAGATTCCGCAAGCGCGCCTAGAGATAGAGCGCGCTTTTCTTTGCCTAAAATTTGGGTGAGTAAAGCACTGAGCAACTATCACTAATCTTTACTGAGTAATATCGCGTCACAGCAAATCAATGCTAAGACCTTAAAATACTTTATTAATATTTTAAATTTCGCTAAGTTTTTTATTAATTGCGCCGATAACTAAATAACGCAAGGATCATAAATACTCAATGGATATGAATTTTAAAACATCTCAAAGTAATACCTTTTTATGTAAAGTATCAGACGCAAGTACAGCAAAACCAATTGGTGTATTTAGTGCCCAAACCCCCAGCGAAAATCCCTATAAAGCTTTATTTAACCCCAAAGGTTATAACTTTTTAAATATGCCAATGAGTGAGTTTAAAAATATACTTAACGAAATTATTCAGTTAGAACGCGACATTCGTATTAGCAAGTGGGGTGAGGGTGCTCGACCTGATGAGTTTAGTTATCAACTTAATAGAATAGCAGACGCAATTGCAACGACTCAATTTAATGGCAAAATAGACATTAACTGCTACTTTTTAAAACGAGTTGAAGAAGCAAAAGAAATGATTGGTGAAGACTGTATCTCGTTTATTCAAGTGCATAATAGTATAAGTCAATTGTATAATACTGTTTTACAATTAACATCTGAAGAAGGCTTCAGAGCAATTCAAAATAAAGCACTTGCTCACTTAAAAAATCAGCAAGCATTTGCTTAACTTCGTAAAATTAACCTTCTAGCGGTCGGCCCTTGTTGCGCTTACCCAATAAATACGCATCACGAAACTTAATAAAATGCTGCTCTAATTTTGTCGATGCATCCATTTCGCCCGCAAGTGCTAATACCATAATAGCCACTTCAGCAGTGCCTAGTTGATGTGCATGAGGGGCTACACGTAATCGGTAATCAGACAGTTTATCAGCAGTAACAGAAAGTACAGGCAAGTTATCTAAATAAGGGCTTTTACGAATCATTTTCTTAGCTTCGCGCCACGTACCATCTAAGAATATAAATAGCGGCTTTTTACCTGATTCAATACTCACTTCTGTAATGGCTCTGCCCTCTTCTACATCTTCTGCGGGAAAGACGACCATAGGCTGATACTGCGAATCATTTATTAAAGCTAAAAGAGCGGGATTAGGATCTGTTCTATCCCATCTAAATGCGTGGTTATCTGGCACTATTTCAGCAATTAAACGCCCTGTATTAGAAGGTTTAAAGCTTTCATTATGATACATCAGTAAGCATACAGCGGCCTTACAATCTGCGTGCTCAACACCTTTACAAATACAGTAGTGCTTAGCAATCAGGCATTGTTCACAACGATCTAATTTACCGCCTCGAGCATTAAACTCTCGACGAGATTCACTTATTTGTTGAGCGCGTAATGCTAGAACTGAGTTTTTCACTGTATTTACCTTCAATTAATTAAGCGCGCATTGTAACGACTTCTTGTTATTTAATCTTATATTTATCCAAGTTAAAAATAGACATAAAAAAACCCAACCGAAGTTGGGTTTTTAAAGCAAATACTAAAAAGTTAAATTACTTCTTTTTAGCTGCTTTTTTGTTTGGTAAATCAGTGATTGAACCTTCAAAAATTTCAGCTGCAAGGCCGATTGATTCATTCAATGTTGGGTGAGCATGAATTGTAAGCGCTAAGTCTTCACCATCAGCACCCATTTCAATACCTAAACCGATTTCGCCAAGCATTTCGCCCGCGTTAATACCGATCATAGCACCACCGATTATACGGCCACTTTCTTTATCAAAGATAAGTTTAGTAGAACCTTCAGTACGAGCAGATGCAATTGCACGACCAGATGCTGCCCACGGGAATACCGCAGTTTCAACTTTTAAGCCTTGCTCTTTTGCTTCTTTCTCAGTAACACCTACCCAAGCGATTTCTGGGTCTGTGTACGCAATTGAAGGAATACATTTAGGGTCGAAGAAATGCTTCTGACCAGAAATAACTTCTGCAGCAACATGACCTTCATGAACCGCTTTATGCGCAAGCATAGGCTGGCCAACTAAGTCACCAATTGCAAAAATATGGCTTACGTTAGTACGTAATTGCTTATCAACATTAATAAAGCCACGCTCATCAACGTTTACGCCCGCTTTTTCAGCATCAAGTAAGTTACCGTTTGGAGTACGGCCAACTGCAACAAGTACTTTGTCGTAACGTACTGGTTCTGCTGGTGCGTTTTTACCTTCAAACGTTACGTATAAGCCGTCTTCTTTAGCTTCAACACCAACAACTTTAGTTGAAAGCATTACGTTGAATTTTTTGCTTACGTATTTTTGGTAAATTTTGATAATGTCTTTATCAGCTGCTGGTACTAATTGATCAGCAAATTCTACAACATCAATTGCAGAACCTAGCGCACGGTAAACCGTACCCATTTCAAGACCGATAATACCACCACCCAATACAAGTAGTTTTTCTGGTACGTCTTTAAGTTCTAATGCACCAGTTGAATCAATTACACGGTCATCTTCTGGGATGAAAGGTAAGTTAACTGGTTTAGAACCTGCTGCAATAATCGCGTTATCAAACGTGATAGTTGTAGCGCCGTCTGCGCCTTCAACTACTAAAGTATTGCTGCCAGTGAATTTGCCGTATCCAGATACAACTTTCACTTTACGCATTTTGGCCATGCCTTCTAGTCCACCAGTTAACTGGCCAACTACAGAATCTTTCCAAGTACGAACTTGGTCAAGATCGATTTTTGGTGCGCCAAAAGTAACACCGTGAGATGACATTTCTGCTGCGTCATCAATCACTTTAGCTACGTGTAAAAGTGCTTTAGAAGGAATACAACCAACATTAAGACATACGCCACCTAATGTTTCGCGAGATTCTACTAATGTAACTTCTAAGCCCAAGTCAGCAGCACGGAAAGCCGCAGAATAACCACCAGGACCACCGCCTAGTACAACAACTTGAGTTTTTAATTCGTTGCTCATGCTTTTACCTTAATTGTTTGAACGGGACACTGCCCTAAAATTTAACTGCCATGTTTCTGCAAGGCAGAAAGAGTGAGCAGCGCACAAAGTGATGCAATTCGTACAAAGATTGTATCATTGCAAATGGTAAAAATCCCAGCTAAAAACAACTGGCTGGGATTTGATTCTATTTATTTTATTGCGTATACCAATTTTACTAAACTGGTTACATCACCAACTGGCGAATATCGCTCATGTAACTTGCAAGAGTCACAGTAAAGCGTGCAGCTAATGCTCCGTCAATAACCCTATGGTCGTATGACATAGACAGCGGAACCATTAGTTTTGGTTCAAACTCTTTGCCATTCCATTTAGGTTTCATTTCAGATTTAGATACACCTAAAATAGCAACTTCTGGCGCATTAACAATCGGCGTAAATGCCGTACCGCCGATACCGCCAAGGCTAGAGATAGTAAAACAGCCGCCTTGCATATCAGACGATGTAAGCTTACCGTCACGTGCTTTAACAGATACTTCCATTAGTTCACGTGATAATTCAATAATGCCTTTTTTATCAACATCTTTAAACACTGGCACTACTAAACCATTTGGCGTATCAACAGCAACACCAATGTTAATGTACTTCTTAAGAATTAAACTTTCGCCGTCGTTAGACAGTGAAGAGTTAAATGTTGGGAAGTCTGCAAGTGCTTTAGCTGCTGCTTTTATCACAAACACAAGTGGTGTGATTTTAACGCCAAGTTTTTTCTTCTCGCTAAGTGCATTTTGCTCTTTACGGAATACTTCAAGGCTTGTGATATCAGCTTCATCAAATTGTGTAACATGTGGGATTTGTACCCAGTTACGGTGTAAGTTTTTACCTGATAGCTTTTGAATGCGAGACAGCTTTTTCTCTTCAATTTCGCCAAATTTAGCAAAATCTACTTTAGGCCATGGAATAAGACCAAGCTCACTACCACCTGCGCTACTGCCTGCAGATAATTGACCAGATTCAACTTGCTTAACTAGGTTTTTAACGTAGTTTTGCACGTCTTCTTTAACTATACGGGCTTTGCGACCAGTGCCTTTAACGTTGGCTAGGTTAATACCAAACTCACGCGCTAAACGGCGAACAACGGGTGATGCATGAGCATACGCGCTGTTTTCTGTGAAGCTTTCATTACTTGCTTTTGCAGGTGCCGCTTGAGCCGGTGCTGACTCTGTTTTAGCCGCTGCTGCAGGTGCTGATTTTTCAGCTGGTGCAGATGCCGCTGGCGCACTGCCTGCAACTTCAAATACAAAAATTAATGAACCAGTCGATACTTTATCGCCAGCGGCTACTTTAATTTCTTTAACTGTACCTGCAAATGGAGCTGGTACTTCCATTGCAGCTTTGTCGCCTTCAACGTTTAAGATTGATTGATCTTCTGAAACCTCGTCGCCAACGGCAACCATAATTTCAGTTACTTCAACTTCATCGCCACCAATATCAGGTACATTAACTTCTTTAGTGCTTGGTGCTGAACTTGCTGTTGAGCTCTCAGCTGGCGCTTCTACAGGAGCCGACTCTTTAGCCGGTGCTGCAGATTCACTTCCTGCTACTTCAAAAACAAACACTAACGAGCCAGTTTTAACTGTGTCGCCAGCGGCTACTTTAATTTCTTTAACTGTACCGGCAAATGGAGCTGGAACTTCCATTGCTGCCTTGTCGCCTTCCACGTTTAAGATAGATTGCTCTTCTGAAACGGTGTCACCAACAGCAACCATGATTTCAGTTACTTCAACTTCATCATCGCCAATATCTGGTACAGTTACTTCTTTAATTGAAGAACCTGTAGAAGCAGCTGGTGCTGCCTCTTCAGATTTAGCTGGAGCAGCGGCTGATGTATTTTTCTCATCAGTGCCTTCACTCTCGCCTTCAAACAAAAATACTAAAGAGCCTGTTGTAACGGTGTCGCCAACGTTAACTTTAATCTCTTTTACAGTCCCCGCTTGAGAAGCAGGTATTTCCATTGATGCTTTGTCGCCTTCAACATTTAGTAATGATTGGTCAACATCTACTTTATCGCCAACGCTTACTAATATTTCGGTTACTTCTACTTCGTCGTCACCAATATCAGGTACTTTAATTTCAATACTCATTGCAAACCTCTTATGCGTACAGTGGGTTAAGTTTGTTAGTGTCGATGTTGAACTTTTTAAGTGCTTCAACAACTACTGACTTCTCAACTTCACCGCGTTTAGCAAGTTCAGATAACGTAGCAACAACAACGTAGCTTGCGTTAACTTCAAAGTGACGACGTAGGTTTTCACGGCTATCAGAACGACCGTAACCATCTGTACCTAACACTTTGTAGTTGCTGCTTGGAATGAATGAACGCGCTTGTTCTGCGTAGTTTTTCATGTAATCCGTTGCTGCAACAGTCACAGAGTCGTTTAATACGCTTGTGATAAATGCTGTTTTTTGCTCGCTTTCAGGATTAAGCATGTTGAAACGCTCAACATCTTGACCATCACGCGTTAGCTCATTGAAAGATGTTACTGAGTAAACATCTGATGCAATACCATATTCTTCGCTTAAGATTGAAGCAGCTTTGCGCACTTCAGTCATAATAGTACCTGAGCTTAATAGCTGTACGTTGGCTTTTTTACCTTCGTAACTTTCAAGCTTGTAAATACCTTTACGAATACCTTCTTCAGCGCCTTCTGGCATAGCTGGCTGATGGTAGTTTTCGTTCATAAGCGTTAGGTAGTAGTAAATATTTTCTTGGTCGTCACCGTACATACGACGAATACCGTCTTGTACAATAACAGCCACTTCAAACGCGTAAGTTGGGTCATAAGAAACACAGTTAGGAACCGTGTTTGCAAGAATGTGGCTGTGACCATCTTCGTGTTGTAAGCCTTCACCATTTAGCGTTGTACGACCCGCTGTAGCACCTAATAAGAAACCACGTGCTTGTTGATCGCCCGCCATCCATGCCATGTCGCCAACACGTTGGAAACCAAACATAGAGTAGTAAATGTAAAATGGGATCATTGGTAAATCGTTAGTGCTGTATGATGTTGCAGCAGCAACCCATGACGACATAGCACCTAACTCATTGATACCTTCTTGCAATACTTGACCTGAAGTTGCTTCTTTATAGTAAGAAACAATATCACGATCCTGTGGCGTGTAGTTTTGGCCATGCGGGTTGTAAATACCGATTTGACGAAATAAACCTTCCATACCAAATGTACGCGCTTCATCTGCAATAATTGGTACGATATTTTTACCAATGCCTTTATCTTTTAATAAGATATTAAGTGCACGAACAAAGCCCATAGTAGTAGAAATATCACGCTTTTGCTCTTCAAGCAGTGGCTTAAATGCATCTACTTCTGGCAACGTAAGTTTTTCACTAAAACGTGGAATACGCTTAGGTGTGTAGCCTTTAAGCTCATCACGACGCGCATGTAGGTACTTGTACTCAGGTGAACCTTCTTCAAGCTCTAGGTATGGTAATTCTTTTAATTGCTCTTCAGATACTAAGTCATCAAGACCAAGGCGTGAACGTAAATGTGCAACATGCGACATGTCCATTTTTTTCACTTGGTGCGCAATGTTTTTACCTTCAGCTGCTTCACCCATGCCGTAACCTTTTACAGTTTTAGCAAGAATTACAGTTGGACGACCTTTTGTTTCTTCTGCTTTTTTAAATGCAGCAAATAGTTTTGATGGCTCATGACCACCACGCTTAAGCGCAAAAATTTCGTCATCTGTCATATCTGCAACAAGGGCAGCTGTTTCAGGGTAGCGACCAAAGAAATGCTCGCGCACATATGCGCCATCTTTAGCTTTATATGTTTGGTAATCGCCATCAATTGTTTCGTTCATCAATTGTAGTAATTTACCTGTTGTGTCTTTAGCAAGCAGAATATCCCAACCGCTGCCCCACACTAGTTTAATTACGTTCCAGCCAGCGCCTTTAAACAAGCCTTCTAGCTCTTGAATAATTTTACCGTTACCCATAACTGGGCCGTCTAAACGCTGTAAGTTACAGTTAATTAAATAACAAAGGTTATCTAGTTTTTCACGTGCAGCGAAAGAAATAGCACCACGTGATTCTGGCTCATCCATTTCACCGTCACCTAAAAACGCATATACACGTTGGTTTTTAGTGTCTTTTAAGCCACGACCATCTAAGTATTTTAAGAAGCGAGCTTGATAAATTGATGAAATAGGACCTAAGCCCATTGATACCGTAGGGAACTGCCAAAATTCAGGCATTAACTTAGGATGTGGGTACGATGGTAAGCCTTCGCCATCAACTTCTTGGCGGAAGTTATCTAGTTGCGCAGCCGATAAACGGCCTTCAACAAATGCACGTGCGTAAATACCCGGAGAAATATGACCTTGGTAATAAACTAAGTCACCACCGTCTACATCATTTGGTGCTTTAAAGAAGTGGTTAAAACACACTTCATAAAATGCAGCAGATGATTGGTAAGACGCCATATGGCCGCCTAAGTCGAGATCTTTTTTAGATGCACGTAGAACGATCATAATCGCGTTCCAACGTATAATTGAACGAATACGACGTTCAAGATTTACATCACCTGGGTAAGCAGGCTCTTGATCTACAGGAATAGTATTAACGTAGTTCGTGGTAATACCCGTTGGCATATCAACGCCGTCTAAACGGGCTTGCTCTAATACTTGCTCAAGTAAAAACTGAGCTCGTTCAACACCTTCTTCGCGCACAACTGATTCAAGAGCTTGTAACCACTCTTGTGTTTCTAGCGCGTCTACGTCAATTTTATTGACTTCAGACATATGGAGGTTTCCTTATGTTTAAAATACGAATATTGTTAATTTAATATCACAGCTACTTAATTTGTGTGTTCAAAGTAGTTATGTACTTAATTTTGTTTAGTGCGTCTTAAACTACGTTCAATTCGCGAATGCTCTTTGCCTGCTTCAAGTAGTGCTTCTTCGATAAATGCTAAGTGCGCATTACTTGCTAAACGGGCTTGTTCTGGATTACCGTCAATAACGGCATCCATTAATAAACGCCTGTGTTGGGCTAACTGACTGCTAATATCTGACTTTTTTAATAGAACAGTTAAATTTTGCAATACATTTTGCTCAAGCAGCGCTTTCATACCTCTAACTAAATGCAGTAACACCACATTGTGCGAGGCTTCTGCCACGCTAAAGTGAAATGCATTAATTGCTTTTGCTTTTTGCTGTAAATCATCATTAACTAAGGCAATTTCATCAAAGCTTTGTTTTACTTTGCTAAAATCGTTGCTGGTCCCGCGCAGTGCTGCGTAGTAAGCAGCAATCCCTTCTAATGCATGACGAAATTCAAGTAAATCAAACTGCGACTCAGGGTGTTTACTAATCAAATCAAAAAGTGGATCAGTAAGCCCTTCTTCGAGCTGATTTTTTACAAACGTGCCGCCACCTTGGCGACGCGTAACTAAACCTTTCGCTTCTAATTTTTGAATTGCCTCACGCAGTGACGGGCGAGACACTTCAAATTGCTTTGCTAGTTCACGCTCTGGTGGCAACTTTTCACCTGGTGCTAACGAGCCTTCAAGAATCATATTCTCAAGTTGCTGTAAAATAACATCAGATAATTTTGCCGCTTTAATCTTTAAAGACATGAATCAACGTCCGCGTTGTATAAATACCAAGAGCCCATAAAACGGGGCTTTAAGTAGTATGATTTACCCAAAAGGTAAATTGGTCATACCAAAAATTTTCAATACGGTATCAAAAACACTATTAGCTGTCAATTTACAGGTAGTTTGAGCAATTAAAGTAGCGTAACGCATTTTGAACGAAGATCAAACAATGCGCAATTTACAAAAATTGTTATAACGTTAATAGGATGAAAACAATTGGTCTGACCAGAAAAATAGAGTGTTAACTCTAGTTGAATTTATTAAAGAAATTAATAACAGGATAAAAGTACCAAAGAAATAGCTGCAATTTACACACGATCAGTCCACTAAATATAAAACACAATGCGCGATATAAAATTTCGCTCACGCAATATCGTAGCAGCGGGTTTACCCCGCGACTATTGTGCAAGTAATTACCTAAACGTAAAACACAATGCGCGATGTAAAATCGCGACTACGCAAATTTATAAAAATTGCATATGCTTTAAATTCGTGGGTCTGTGATTGCTAAAATACGGGTATGTTATGCATCGTTCATATTTATTACGAAAGGGAAGAGTATCAAAAGCAAACCAATATTATGCTATTACACTGGTTTGTCATGAGCGAAACAACCTATTCACAAGCTTAATAATTAATGGAGCTATTATCAATGAAATGAGGGGATTAGAAAGAGAGCAACTAATTAAATCAAATACTTTCGTGATAATGCCAAACCATATTCATTGGTTATTACAATTATCCGATAGCGCAACATTAAGTGAGGTAATTAGAAGCTTCAAAGGACGCTCAGCCACGGTGTATAGACAATTTGGCAGACAAAAGCTTTGGCAAAAAGGGTTTTATGATCACTTAATAAGAAATACCGAAGACTTAAATAGCTGTGCTAGATACATAGTCGCAAACCCTTTGCGTGCAAATTTAATAGAAAATATTGCAGACTACCCATATTGGGATAGTATTTATCTAAACTCGTAGCAGCGACATTTGGCAACTAATCTCCCAACCGAAAAACACAATGCGCGATATAAAATCGCGACTACGCAATATCGTAGCAGCGGGTTTACCCCGCGACATTTGGCAACTAACCTCCCAACCGAAAAACACAATGCGCGATGTAAAATCGCGACTACGACAGCCCACCAAATAATGTAAGCAACGCTATAAGTACTAAGTAAAATAATACATTGCGCTTAACCAGCTTAATCATACAAGTGGCCTCGTAGGTACAGCCGTAATAACGCTTTTCAACTTGCTCTGCAGCAAGTGCAGTACATGTTACTACTTCTCGGTTTGGAGATTTAAAGTTAAGTACGTAACGTAGCCAACAGCTTGTGCCTTTATTAAAGTTACCTATTACTAAATAACCAAAGCTGGTAATACGTGCAGGTAACCAGTCGAGCCAAAACAATAGTTTATGTATAAGTTTAAAACGCTTAGCAAATATTACTTTATGATCTTCTCGTACTAAATCAGCTAAAGTACGTACCAATGCATATAAAACCGCACCTGGCGCGCCTAAAACAACGAACCAAAAAATAACCGCACAGTAAAATCTAAAGTTTACCCACGCCAATGTTTGCCCAAAGGTTTCGCCACCATCTTGATCATCAGTACGCTTTTGACCTATTTGCAACGCATATAAAGATGCAGCAGTACCGTCATCTCGCGTTAACGCATTTAAATACGACTTATATAAAGCACGCTGCTTAGCACAACCAAAGCAAACCAAAAGCACCGCGATATTAATGCCCAACTGCCACAAAACAAAATCAGATAAACAATAAATTAGTGCCATCGCAATCACTGGAAGTAAAAGCCAAATTAAAAAGCCCGGTGCTGAGCTAAATAAGCCCTTATCGCCAAGTAGTTTATTAGAACGATTTAAATAACCATTTGCGTAATAACTTATTTGCCAGTAATTAGACCGAGCTCCTAAGCGCTCAAGTATTAATGCAATTATTATAGAAACTAAAATCATTGGAATAACTCTCTTAACTTAGTTGTTCAAGCATATTAAAAAACAATGGCCAATTAAAGCTACTGCCAGGATCGGTTTTACGTCCCGGGGCAATATCGCAATGGCCAACAATACGCGAAGGGGTAATTTTTGGATAGCGCTGTATTATAGATTTACTAAGTGTAGTTAATACTTCGTATTGCGCTAAAGAGTATGGCGTGGTGTCGGTACCTTCAAGCTCAATGCCAATGCTAAAGTTATTACAAGCAGATACCCCCTCAAACTCAGATTGCCCAGCATGCCAAGCACGCTTTTCAAAAGGCACGTATTGTATAACCTCACCGGTGCGCTTTATAAAGCAATGGGCCGATACACGTAAGTTTTTTAAGTTACTAAAACTCGGATGAGCATTACAGTCAATACTACCCATAAATAACCCATCAACAAAAGGTGTACCAAACTGCCCGGCTGGCAATGATATATTGTGAATCACCAATAAAGAAATATCGGCCTCATCAGGGCGTTCATCAAAATGCGAACAAGGCCGCTGCGCTACAATACTTAAAACACCGTCTAAATCTATTTTCATGATACGTTTATTATATAAATATCAAGATATACATAGCACTGATGCTAAAGGATTTATTAAAACAATGATAGTGACAAACAGGTATAAAACCCTACCTGCAAATAATTCAAACCCACACGTAGGTGCTAATTTACGTCTGCTCATGTAAAGTAAATTTTGAAATTAAAAGCGAGGTATAAAACCTCATCTACAGATAATACAAACCCACTCGTAGATACTAATTTACTATACGCGCTTATCTTTATATTGGTGAAAAGGCAATTGCTTCTCTTTCTTTTATAAACATAGTAAAATTTGCTTAATTTATTAACGCTTATGAGCATTCCATGTCTATTTCGCACACTCTTATTACTCAGCTTGTTACTCTAGCACTTGACGAAGATTTAAATTATCAAACAGCACAAGAAGGCGATATTACCGCGCAATTGATCCCTCAAAATGAGCAAGCAAGCGCCAAAGTAATTACCCGCGAAGACTGTATTTTTTGCGGAAAAGACATCATCCTTGAAGTATTTAAACAAGTAGACCCAAGCGTTGAGGTTAACGTACTTATAAACGATGGCGAAGCAGTTAAAGCAAACAGCACATTATTTACAGCCACTGGTTCAGCGCGTTCAATATTAACTGCCGAGCGTACTGCACTTAACTTTGTACAAACGTTATCGGGTACAGCCACTACTACAGCGCATTATGTTAAAGAGCTAAGTGGTACAACTACGCAACTACTCGATACACGCAAAACCATACCTGGTCTGCGCGCTCTTCAAAAATACGCAGTAAAATGTGGCGGGGGGGCAAATCATCGTATTGGTTTATTTGACGCATTTTTAATTAAAGAAAATCATATAGCGGCTTGTGGCACAATAAACAAAGCCGTTGCTCAAGCTAAACAAAATCACCCAAACAAACCTGTCGAAGTAGAAGTAGAATCACTCCCAGAACTTAAGCAAGCAATTGAAGCTGGCGCCGACATAATTATGCTTGACAACTTTAGCATAGAGCAAATTAAGCAAGCCGTAATTTTAACCAATAAGCGCGCAAAACTAGAGGTTTCAGGCAATATGACCCTAGAAACGCTCAAAACTTATTCACAAGCCGGCGTCGATTTTATATCAAGCGGGGCGTTAACAAAAAACTTACAATCAATCGATTTGTCGATGCGTTTTGAACAACTTTAAAGCAACAACTGCCAATTAATACCGCTAATCGATTGACAAGTTAAGTAAAAAAGCATTAAATAACCCAAAAGGCTTACTTTGTAACAAATTGTTAAATAAAATCGCTTTTTTATAATAAGATACGTGCTAAATACTAAAATAAAATGGTAGACTAATTCTGTTGTACTATTTTATTTAAAAAGGTAGTCATAAATAACTAGTACCTTTAGTTTTTAAAGACATAATTAAAAACTAAAGCAACTAAACTACTTACTTTATGCCTATACTATTTGTTGCTACAACATGTAGTGCTCTTAGTAAACTTTTATAGCTAGTACTAAACATAATGAATTCACATACGGCTTTTGTGTTTCATACTCTAAAGCTAAAGTGTAATAAAATTAAATTTAAGTAAAACTGTAAAGTAAATCAGTTAAATTAAGTGAGGCATTTTGCCGCTTAAGTGATTTAAGTTACAAAAATCTATCCTTTAGGAGAGGAAACATGAAAACAATGACTCAAAAACAACAGGGTTTCACCCTAATTGAATTAATGATTGTAGTAGCAATCATCGGTATTCTTGCTGCAATTGCATTACCTCAGTACCAGCTTTATACCAAGAAAAGTAAATTCACTGAAGTGGTATTAGCTTCATCGGCATACAAGGCTGGTGTAGAAACATGTGCTATGAAACTTGACACTCTTACAGGTTGCGACTTAGGAAGTAATGGCATTCCAAATACTACAACAACACCAATGGTAGCTAGTGTTGCAGTTGATGATGGGGTAATTAAAGTATCAGGTACAGCTGCAGTTGATAGCGTTGTTATGTCATTAACACCAACTAGAGCAACTTCTGGGCAATTGACTTGGGCACAAACTTGCAGTGACGGTCAATACTGTTAATAAATAAAAAAGCAACTGCTTGAAAAAGCAGTTGCTCCCCCCTTTCCCTACTCTAGAGTTATATTTACTTCATGAAAAAAAATAAGCTCGATATTTTTCTTTGGGTTGGAGTTAGTGCTCGAGGAAAACGCCTGGAAGGAGAGTTAACTGGGAGCAGTATTGCTTTGGTTAAAGCTCAATTGCGGAAGCAAGGCATTACCCCCTCAAAAGTCAAACGCAAGCCTAAACCGTTATTTGGCATTCAAAACGTTCAAAAAATCACCCCGAAAGACATAGCCTTACTTACCAGACAAATAGCAACTATGCTTCTGGCTGGTGTACCACTCATTCAAGCAATTGAGATGATAGGTTCTGGCTCTACCAATAAAAGCGTTGCCAAGTTAATGGATACTATTGCTGATGAAGTAAAAGCGGGTCAACCGTTATCTACAGCACTTAGAAAACACCCACGTTATTTTGATGACTTATATTGCGACCTTGTAGCCTCTGGTGAGCAATCTGGTGCACTTGATAAAATATTTGACCGAGTTGCACTTTATAAAGAAAAGTCTGAAGCCTTAAAATCAAAAATTAAAAAAGCGATGTTTTACCCTATCGCGGTTTTAGTTGTTGCACTCATAGTTACTTCTATACTGCTTATATTTGTAGTTCCTCAATTTCAAGACATTTTTGCAGGCTTTGGTGCTGAACTACCAGCATTCACCTTATTTGTAATTAGCATATCTGAGTTCATGCAAAGTTACTGGTGGGTAGCACTTATTTTCGTTGTAGTCTCTGGCTGGATATTTAAAGAAGCAAAACTAAGAAGTTTAAAGCTCAGAGATGCAACCGACCGAGCTATACTTAAACTGCCTGTTATTGGCATGATTTTAAATAAAGCAGCTGTTGCTCGCTATGCACGAACTCTTTCGACTACGTTTGCTGCCGGTGTACCACTGGTTGATGCGCTTGATTCTGCTGCAGGCGCTTCAGGTAATGCTGTTTACCGCTATGCAATACTTGATATTAAGGCAGAGGTTAGCTCAGGTAATCAAATGAACTGGGCAATGCGTAACTCAAAAATCTTCCCTGATATGGTAATACAAATGGTTGCTATTGGTGAGGAGTCAGGGTCGCTAGACGGTATGCTTGCTAAAGTAGCGACTATTTACGAGCAAGAAGTTGATGATGCAGTTGATGGCCTATCGAGCTTGCTTGAGCCACTTATTATGGCTGTACTCGGTGTACTTGTTGGTGGCTTGATTGTTGCGATGTACTTGCCTATTTTCCAACTTGGCTCTGTTATTTAATTACCAAAAATAACAATTTACAGGAAATAAAAGAGAGGCTTACTTTTTGGTAAGGCATAGCTATTAATGTTTTCTCATTTACTCTCTTTCACTTCTCTTTGTGATAATAATTTCACTTAATTTTTAAACGCTTAATTTTTAAAATAATTTTCAGGTAATATGATGCAAAGTATTATTGAAGTAATGCAAAGCCAATTGTGGTTTTATTTAACCACAGTTGGCTTAATTAGTTTATGTATCGGTAGCTTTTTAAATGTGGTTATTTATCGCTTACCGCTGATGATGCAACGTGAGTGGCAAAGCGAATGCAGACTACTGTTAGAGGATGAACTTACAGCCAATAAATCTAAACAAGCCAATATCAACGAGCCTTTTAACTTAGTAAAACCCAATTCTACCTGCCCTAAATGTAAAACAGCCATTAAGCCTTGGCAGAATATTCCTATTATTAGTTGGTTAGCACTTAAAGGTAAATGTGCAAGTTGTAGTAATCCTATTTCGGCCCGATACCCTGCTGTAGAGCTAATTACTGCCCTATTAAGTTTAATTGTTGCCTATAGCTTTGGTGCGACCGAGCAAGCCCTTTTATATATTTTTGTAACGTGGATTTTAGTCGCACTGACCTTTATTGATATTGATCACATGTTACTGCCAGACCAGCTTACATTACCGCTTGTATGGCTTGCACTTATTGCCTCGGTATTAGGTTACACAATTACGCCTACTGATGCCATTATTGGCGCTGCTTGTGGTTATTTAAGCTTATGGAGCGTATTTTGGTTATTTAAGCTATTAACCGGCAAAGAAGGCATGGGCTATGGCGATTTTAAATTGCTTGCTGTATTTGGGGCATTACTTGGCTGGCAGTCATTACTTACTATTATTCTGCTTTCGAGCGTAGTGGGTGCCATTATAGGTATTGCACTGTTGAGCATACAAGGTAAAGACAAAGCGACCCCTATCCCTTTTGGCCCTTATTTAGCGATAGCAGGCTGGATCACTATGCTTTGGGGCAACCAAATTCAAGGCGCTTATTTTAATTTAATAGGTTATTAAAATGAGTGAGCAAATAACTAAAGTAAACAGCTGGGTATTAGGCTTAACAGGCGGTATTGGCTGTGGTAAAACGGCCATCAGTAACATGTTTGAAGAGCTTGGTATTACAATAGTTGATGCCGATATAATTGCGCGTGAAGTCGTACTCCCAAATAGCAAAGGGCTAAAAGCGATTACAGCACACTTTGGCAAAGATATTTTATTGCCAGATGGCACATTAAATAGAGCAGCGCTGCGCGCAAAAATATTTACTAACAACAGTGACAAAGAATGGCTTAATGCGTTGCTGCACCCTCTTATTCGGTCAAAAATACTAAACGATTTAAATAATGCAACTAGCCCTTATGTTGTTTTAGTAGCGCCTTTATTGTTTGAGAATAATCTTGATAAGTATTGCGACCATACCCTACTTATTGATGTACCAACCTCTGTACAAATAGCGCGTACAGTAAAACGTGACAGCACAAATATTGAGCAAGTTAAAAGTATTATTGCCTCACAAATGTCACGTGCCGATAAACAGCAAAAAGCGAATGATATTTTAAATAACGACCGTAGTTTAAACCTAGTGCATATAGAACTTGTTGATCTGCATAAAAAGTACCTACAATATGCATTACACAACAAAACTAACTCATATTAACACTGTCCTAACTCACACAAACTCGTATTTTAGTTAGTAAAATCACAACAAAGAATGAAAGGAGATGTAATCCCCTTCTTTTTTCTGATAAATTGCTTACTATTGAAGGAATAAAACAGGTGCGCAATGAATATTAACTCACCGTTATTGAGAAAATTTATAACCCTTGGCCGCATTGATGCCGACACGGTTAAAAACAAACAAAATGAATTTGCCTCAACAGCTGAGCTTATTTCTAAATGTGGAAAAATCGATAGTAATGATTTAGCTGAACAATGTATTGATTTGTTTCGCGTACCCTATTTTGATTTAAAAGACTTTGATCCTACAAAAATCCCGGCCGATCTTGTAAAAGAAAAACTTATTCGCAAGCATCACATTTTGCCGCTTGTTCAAAAAGATCGAAAAGTTTATATAGCAGCATCCGATCCTACAGATTACGGCGCATTCGAAAACTTTGAATTTAGTACTGGTCTCTCATGCGAAGTCGTTGTTGTTGATTATGTTCAACTCGATGCCAAAATTGAGCAATTACTAGATGCCGCTGGCAGCTTAAATTTAACCGATGACGAGTTTCAGGAATTTGCTGATTTAGACTCAGACAGCCAAAAAGATACAGCCCTGCAAGATGACGATAAAGACGATGCGCCTATCATCGTTTACATCAACAAAATTTTAATGGATGCCATTAAAAAAGGCGCCTCTGATTTACACTTTGAACCTTACGAGCACAAGTACCGTATTCGTTTTCGTATTGATGGTATTTTACATGAGGTAGCAAGCCCACCTAACACATTAGCAACCAAGCTTTCTGCGCGTATTAAGGTTATGTCGCGACTCGATATTGCCGAAAAACGCAAACCACAAGATGGTCGTATAAAACTAAAAATCACTGAACGCAAAAGTATCGACTTTCGTGTAAGTACCATGCCTACCTTGTGGGGCGAAAAAATAGTAATGCGTATCCTTGATTCATCAAGCGCTATGTTAGGCATTGATGTATTAGGTTACGAGCCTGAGCAGAAAAAGCTCTACATGGATGCACTTGCCCAGCCGCAAGGGATGATACTTGTAACAGGGCCAACCGGTTCTGGTAAAACAGTATCGCTATACACAGGTTTAAATATATTAAACCAGCCAGAGCGTAATATTAGTACTGCGGAAGATCCGGTTGAGATTAACCTTGAAGGTGTAAACCAAGTACAAATAAATATTAAAGCCGACATGACTTTTGCCAACGCACTGCGCGCATTTTTACGTCAAGATCCTGATGTAGTTATGGTAGGTGAAATACGTGACTTAGAGACCGCAGAAATATCAATAAAAGCGGCGCAAACAGGTCACTTGGTTTTATCAACATTGCATACAAACTCAGCGCCGGAAACAATCACTCGTTTATTAAATATGGGTGTACCCGCTTATAACGTAGCAAGCTCGATCAGCTTAATAATAGCCCAACGTCTAGCACGTCGCTTGTGCCCTAAATGTAAAACGCCAGAACAACTTCCGAGTGAAGAACTAGCTCGCCAAGGATTTAGTGCCGAGCAAATTGAAGAAATGACGTTATATACGCCTAAAGGGTGTGATAGCTGTACTGATGGTTACAAAGGGCGTGTGGGTATTTACGAAGTAATGCAAATTACTCCTGAAATTGCCCAAATTATTATGCGCGGTGGTAATTCGCTTGAAATAGCAGACGTATCACTTAAAGCCGGGTTTAATAATTTACGTTTATCGGGTTTACGCAAAGCAGCCGATGGCCTTACATCCCTTGGTGAAATAAACCGCGTAACCAATTTTTAAAGTCCCATAGTAAAAGATAAGACTCTAAGCTCAGAGCCTTATAGCTAGAGACTCATATCTAAGTAATGTAATATGCACCAAAAATTTGTAGAGAGTAATTTATGCCTACTGTTGTAAACTGCCCAACCTGTAAAACTAAAGTTGAATGGTCAGAGCAAAGCCCATTTCGCCCTTTTTGCTCAAAGCGCTGCCAACTAATTGATTTAGGTGAATGGTCGTTCGAAAATAATAAAATTTCTGCACCAATTACCTCGGCTGAAGAGTTTAGCCAAGACATGATAGAAGATATTGAGGCAATGATGGCTAAAAATGAAGATGACTTTTTTAAATAATTTATCTTCATAATGCCCTAAATACAAAAACCAGCATTACGCTGGTTTTTTAGTATTTACAAAAAAGTAAAATTAACTTTTTTGTTTACGGTGCTTTTTATTCATACGCTTTTGCATTTTAGCAAACTTCTCTTTTTGCTCAGCGTTAAGCACTTGCATTACTTGGTGTTGTGTTTTTAGTTCAATTAAACCAAATTGCTCACCTTTTTCATGACGTTCATTTAATAGCTCTTTTGCTGCATTTTCGTCAAATGTTGCAGCCGAAAGTAATGCATCCATTTTTGCTTTGTGCGCTTCACGCATCGCTTTACGGGCTTCTTTATCGTCGCCACGCAGTGCTTTCATTTGTGTTTTTTGCGCTTCAAAAATAGCCTTTAGCTTAGTTTGCTGCTCATCTGTTAGGTTTAATTTTTCAACGCCGCGCTCAGAAAGTAAAAAACGAGCTTGAGAATGGCCTTGCTTATGTCCGTCGCCTTTAGCTAACACGCTACTAGCACCAAGCGTTGCTGTTGCTAAGCCACAGATAAGTACTAATTTTGAAAGTGTGTTTAATTTAGTCATAATCATTACCTTAATATTGGGTTGGTTGTGGCTAACATACCCAATCAACCGCAAGAAACGAGTTTCAGTTGGAATTAAAAACTATTTAGGCAAGGCATTGATTGTAACCAATGGTTGCTCCCTTGTTAAAATCTATAACGCAGAATAAATCGTTTTAAAACCAACCCTTTGGGCGTTTCACAGCAACTAGCTCTCGGTGTTGTGACTTTTTAAAAGGGAATGCCATTCTTGCAAAGTCACGCCTTGATAGCCAGCTGCTGTGAAACGCTGAATTCTGTATCTTGAGGCTGACTGGGTATACGCCAGTGAGTTAACTATACCTAACTCAACGCAAAGTAACGCAAAGCAGTGTAAAGGTTGTGTAAAGATTCACCTTTGCACTATTTAGCGGGTAAAATAACGCTATAAACAACTCTAAGGGTTTGTAAATGAAACTATTAATGATTGATGACGATACGGGCCTTTGTGAGCTATTAAGTGAATATTTAACTGCTCAAGGCTTTGAAATACAAAGCGTACACGACGGTGAGCAGGGCCTTAAACTAGCACAAGCAAACGACTACGCACTTATACTGCTTGATGTAATGCTACCAACGCTTGATGGCTTTGAAGTACTCAAACAACTTAGGCAAACAAAGCTCACCCCTGTAATAATGCTTACTGCAAAAGGTGAAGACTTTGACCGTATTTTTGGTTTAGAGCTAGGCGCTGACGATTATATTCCAAAGCCTTTTAATCATCGTGAATTACTAGCCCGCGTAAAAGCGATAACACGCCGTATAGAGCACATTAATAGCTTAAATGCAGCTACAACAAGTAAGTTACTCGTTAATGGTATTACTGTTAACCTTGCAGCGCGAGAGGCCTCAATAGACAGCTCTACACTAACCCTTACCGGTACAGAGTACGAAATACTCACGCTATTGTGTAAAAATGCAGGCGAAGTTGTTAGTAAAGAGCAAATTAGCGAAGAAGTGCTAGGCAGGCGTTTAGCTTCTTTTGATCGCTCTATCGATATGCATGTAAGTAATATCCGTAAAAAAATTGCGGAGCATATTACAGGCGAGCGAATTAAAACAATGCGAGGTACAGGTTATGTCTTTATCCAAGGCGAATAAAAGCACTTACTTTGCTTGGTTAAAGCACCCTGGGCACTACCTATTTTTTAAAATATTTATTTGGTTTTGGTTAACTATAATCGGCACCGTTGCAGCGCTTGTATTTTTAAGTAATATTACGGCTATTAATGCGGTATCTAACGAGCCACTTTATGGGCCGATGAAAAAAAACCTGATATATACCGCTAAAAGCATTGAGCGCACTGCTATTAAACATAAGCGCAGCCTAAGCGATGTATTAGTACACCCTCGCCTATCAAAGCGTAAACTTTTATACTTAAGCGCAGCTCAAAGCGAAGACTCCCTTAGTAGTAAAGAGGTGCCAGAGAGCATCGACTTAAGTTTATTAAACTTTACTCAAAATATGTCACCACAAATTATTTTTACTGAAAAATATCAAGCCTTCGGCCCTGTTAACATAAACGTGCCTGAAGGGAGTTTTTATCTTTATGAAATAGATATTAACCATCAACCGCCGCTATTAATGCGCTTTAAGCTTATGCCTAATTGGATGAAAATAGTCATCGCAATTGTTGCCTCTCTTATTTTAAGCTTTGTATTTAGCCGTAACTTAATAGCCCCTATAAATAGTCTTAAAAAAGCAGCTATTAAACTATCAGCGGGCAACCTAAGCGCAAGAGCCGACATTTCTGTAAACCGAAAAGATGAGCTGGGAATACTTGGGCGAGACTTTAACAGCATGGCCAATCAGCTAGAGCTTTTAATTAGTTCACAAAAACGCTTATTAGCCGACATATCACATGAGTTACGCTCGCCCCTTACGCGTTTAAAAATGGCTACCGGTCTTGCGCAAATGCAAGCTAACGACGCTAGCCAATCCTATTTATTACGCATAGAAAAAGAAGCAAACCAACTTGATAAGATGATTGCCGACGTGCTGCAAGTTTCTCGCTTAGAAGCAAAAAGCCAAGCGCTTTCACTGCAAAAACAATCATTACAAATAATTGTAGATCACGTTATTAACGATGCGCAGTTTGAAGCAAAACAAAATAATAAGCAGCTAAATATACTGGGCACTGTAGACGTAAATATTAATTGCGACGAAGGCCTTATTGCCAGCGCACTTGAAAACCTATTACGCAACGCTATTAAATACGCAAATAAGACTATTAGCATTACTCTAAAGCACACAGATGCCATTTATATAGAAATATGTGATGATGGCTCTGGTGTGCCCGATGACCAACTGGGCAAGCTTTGTGAGCCCTTTTTTAGGCAATCAGATGCGCGGGATCGCGTAAGTGGTGGTACGGGTTTAGGGCTGGCGATTGCTAAAAATGCTATTACTGCGCATGGTGGCAGTCTAGTATTATCAAATAAAGAACTAGGTGGCTTGTGTGCTAATATAACCTTGCCATTAATAAAAGAGTAAAGCATGTTTTATAGTAGTGAGCGTGAGCTTAAAAGTAATCAAATAACAATTAATAACTTTTATAAAAACACGCTAATTAAAGCTTATTTAGATACGCCTAACGGGCAATTATTTTATGCTTATGCCATACCTGATAAAGCTAAAACTGCCATTGTAATAAGCTCGGGACGCCTTGAAGGGTTAGATAAATATAAAGAGCTGTTATGGGAGCTTTATAATAATAATTTTGCCATATTCATAGCCGACCACCAAGGACAAGGCCGCTCTTATCGCCATCTACTAAATAAGCATAAAGGCCATGTTAATGAATTTAAAGATTACAGTGCCGATCTAAACTTATTTAATAAACAAATTGTCGATACTTATTGGCCGGGTAAAAAAGTATTAGTGAGTCATTCAATGGGCGGCGCTATTGCTTTAGATTACCTTGCGCATTTTGAACACAATTTTAGTGGCGCGTTTTTATCAGCGCCTATGCTTGATATTTACACAAAAAACACACCAAAACCTTTAGCTAAATTGATAGCAAGTACCGCGACCCTTTTGGGTCAAAAAGACAACTACGCACTAGGTCAAACCGATTACACACCCGATGAATTTGCTACAAATGTATTAACCAGTAGTCCAGTGCGTTACGAGCTATTTAGGCAAACATATCAAGAAGAGCCATTACTACAGCTCGGCGGTGTTACTTACGGCTGGCTAAATGCAACGTTTGCATTTATAACTTCGGTTGATAACTTGAGCGTGACTATTCCACTTTATATTGCCAGTGCGCAAAACGACGAAGTGGTTGATAACAATGCCCAATATAAATTAGCAAACAGGCACGAAAACACTGTACTTAAAAGCTTTGAAGGCGCTAAACACGAGCTATTTTTTGAACGTGATGAAATACGCCAGCCATTGCTTAAGAGCTTGTATCAGTTTTGTGAGTCGGTGACGGCTTAACAAGTACCGACAAAGGGTCTAGGTGGATCAGTATATCTACCTCAGACTCAAAGCGTTCGCTAAGCATTGCCTCTACTTCATCAGCTACGTTATGTGCGCGAATCAAACTTAAATGATCATCAAGCTCTAAGTGCATTTGGATAAACTTAACTTTTCCGCCTTGGCGCGTACGAATATCATGCACGCCATGCACATCAGCATGGGCTCTGGCTATATCAAATATGCTTTGCTTTTCATCGTCCGGCAGTTCTTTATCCATTAAATGATCGGCACTATCGCGAGCAATATCCCAGCTGTTATAAAGTAAGTAACCGGCAACACCTATCGCAAAAACAGGATCGGCATACAACACACCATAATAAGCTAACAAAATAGCTAATAGCACAGCCGCATTTAATATTAAATCGCCTTTGTAATGTACTGAGTCGGCTTTTATAGCAATTGAATCTGTATATTTAACTACTTTATTTTGCACAAATACAATTACCAGCGTACACGCAATAGCAAAAATACTTACCCACACACCTAATAATGAATGGCTTAGTTGTATAGGGTTAAATAACCGCTCAATACCATGAAAAGCAAGTAGACAACCTGATCCTGCAATAAACGCAGCTTGCCCAAGTCCAGCAAGTGCTTCAGCTTTACCGTGCCCAAACCTATGGTCATCATCTGCTGGGCGCAGTGCATAGCCTAACACTAAAAAACTCATGGCGGTGGCTGTTATATCCATTAACGAATCAGTTAATGAGCCAAGCATTGAGGCAGAACCCGAAGCAAGCCATGCCCATGTTTTTGCGCCAATCATTAAACTAACCATTACCATGGTAACAATGCTGGAAATTTTAACCCAAAATTCGTAGCTACGGTTATGCACGTTTTAATCCGATAATTAGGAGTATTCAATAGTGTGAGTATATCATTTTTTTAAAAGGTTTCGTGTATACTGAAAATCGTTAAACTACAGATTATTTAAAAGGCTCACTATGCTGGATATTGTTTTATACCAACCTGAAATACCGCCTAACACTGGTAATATTATTCGCCTATGTGCCAATACCGGCTATGCACTGCATTTAATTGAGCCGTTAGGTTTTGAATGGGACGACAAACGAGTAAAGCGTGCGGGCCTTGATTACCACGAATTTAGCCATGTTCAACGCCATGCTTCTTTTGAAGATTATCTTGAGAAGTGCAAGCCTAAAAAAGTATATGCATGTACAACCAAAGGTAGCCAATTCCATCATGAAGCTAACTACGAAGCCGGCGACTGCTTAGTATTTGGACCTGAAACCCGCGGTCTACCTGATGATATGATCCAAGCATTACCAAAAGAGCAGCGTGTGCGTATTCCTATGCAAGCCAATAGCCGCAGCATGAACTTATCAAACGCAGTAGCCGTGTTTGTTTACGAGTCGTGGCGCCAGTTGGGTTTTCCTAACGCGCAATAAACACCTTGTACCAAACAACAAAAAACCGACATAACGTCGGTTTTTTAGTTTTAGTATATTTGTATAAGTTTATTCAGAACGCTGCTCTCGGCCTAATAGCGCCATTGCAGCTTCTTTCATATCTTTATTTTCATAAAGTACTTTATAAATTTGCTCGGTAATCGGCATTTCAACACCGCTACGTTGCGCTAATAAATACACTTCTTTGGTATTTCTAAAGCCTTCAACTACTTGACCAATTGACTCAATAGCAGCATCGACACTTTCGCCTTTACCTAGTGCTAAACCAAATCGACGATTACGTGATTGGTTATCTGTACACGTTAGTATTAAATCGCCAAGGCCAGCCATTCCCATGAAGGTTTCTGGCTTAGCACCAAGAGCGCAACCTAAACGAGTAAGCTCTGCAAGGCCTCGAGTTATAAGCGCGGTACGCGCATTAGCGCCAAAACCAACACCGTCCGAAATACCGGCACCAATGGCAATTACATTCTTAACCGCACCACCGAGCTGTATACCAATAAAATCATCATTGTTATACACACGGAATGAGCGACCACAATGAAGTAAATCAGCGAGCTGCTGAGCAAATTCAGGCGACGTAGAAGACACAGAAATAGCTGTAGGTGAACCCATCGCCATTTCTTTTGCAAACGTAGGACCCGACAGTACCGCAAGTGGAATGTCATCACCTAACTCTTGTAAAGCCACTTCTTGTAATAAACGGCCTGTATTAGGCTCAAGGCCTTTTGTGGCCCAAGCAACTTTAGCGCCTTCTTGCAGTGCAGGTTTTATCTGGGCAAGTGTGTCGCCAAAAGCATGACTTGGCACAACAACAAGTACAATAGCGCTGCTAGCAACGGCATGTTGTAAGTTAGCGTCAAGAGTCAGAGTGTCTGGGAAAGGAGCATCAGGTAAGTAACGTTGATTTTTCCGCTCAGCTGCAAGCGTGGCAACGTCGTCGCTATTTCGTCCCCAAAGTGTCACGTTGTGACCATTTCGGGCTAAACAAATAGCAAGGGCGGTGCCGTAAGACCCCGCCCCTAATACAGTAACAGCTGTAGTTGCTGTACTCATAGGTTATGCGTCTGCTGTAACCTGGTCAGCTTGCGCAGTACGTTGTTGCATGTATTGTGCAAACAATGCGTCAAAATTAACTGGCGCAAGGTTAAGCTGTGGGAAAGTACCACGGTTAACAAGGTTTGAAACAGCTTCGCGTGCATATGGGAACAACACGTTAGGACAAAATGCACCAAGCATATGTGCAAGCTGCACTTCTTCAACTTCAGCAATAGTAAAAATACCCGCTTGTTGAATTTCACATAAGAACGCAGTTTCTTCACCAATAGACGCAGTTACTGTTAGCGCTAAAACAACTTCAAATACACCTTCGTCCAGCTTGTTTGAACGTGTATCTAGGTCTAGCTTAACTTCTGGCGTCCACTCTTTTTGAAAAATGGCCGGAGAATTTGGCGTTTCAAACGATACATCTTTAGTGTAAATACGTTGAATAGTAAATTGTGCGCCAGCTTCTGCAGCGGCTACGTTTTGATTTTCTTCGTTCATTGTTATTCCTAACTTGTTCGTTATTATAATTAAATTAAGCGTTTAGCTTAGCGTCAAGTTTACCTTGCGCTTCAATAGCCATCATGTCGTCGCAGCCACCGATATGTTCATCATTAATAAAAATTTGCGGTACTGTGCTTGCGCCACCGGCTTTAGCAATCATTTCAGCGCGTAGTTCAGGCTGTACACCAATATCATAATTAGTGTATTCAACGCCTTTGCTATTTAAAAGCGAAAGAGCACGCTGACAAAATGGACAATACGCCTTGGTGTATAAAACAACATTACTCATAATAAATCCTCTATCGGCCTAGCTAAACTGATTAGCGACCTGTTGTAGTTGGTAAGCTGGCAGATTGCCACGCACCCATGCCACCTGCTAATAAGTAAACTCGTTCAAAACCAGCTTTACTCATAGCGGCTGCAGTACCTTGGGCAGTCATACCTGTAGTACATACAACTATAATGGGTTTAGTCTTGTACTTTTCAAGGCTTGAAAAGTCAGATTTTTTCGCATTCTCTGGGCTCAAATGCTCAGCACCAGAAATACGCCCTGCATTAAACTCTTTTTGCGCACGTATATCGATTACTTGACCGTCATCACGGTTAATAAGTAACGTAAGCTGCTGAGGATTTATTTGACGAACAGCCGAAAGCTTACTCTTTATCCAGCCACTAACAATAAGGAAAACAATACCAACCCAAGCAAGGCTTAAAATGGGATGATTTGTAATAAATTCAATATATTGATCCATTCTACTTCCACTATGAAATTATGTTTTAAAACGTGATGTTTTAAGGATTTTGTACTTTAGCCACGCAAGTATACCCAAACCAACCTAAAATGCGAGTTTAGGAGCACTTAGAGACGTTTAAAAAACGATAAAGTCCCCCATATATAGTAGTAAGTGAAAAAATTTAATATCTTGTTTTCAATGCTGATCCTAGCTTAAAAACACGGTATGCTAAAACCACGCTAATAAACCTTTTTAGGTGCACAGTATCCATCAACAGATACTAATTTTCAGGAGCTATTATGACAGAGCATAAAAAACCACTGGTATTAATGATTTTAGACGGTTGGGGACACCGCGAAGATACGCAAAGTAACGCCATTCTTGCAGCTAACACACCGGTATTAGACAATTTATGGGCCACTCGCCCACACACATTAATATCAGCTTCGGGTTTAGATGTAGGTCTTCCTGATGGTCAAATGGGTAACTCAGAAGTTGGCCATGTAAATTTAGGTGCTGGTCGCATTGTTTATCAAGATTTTACCCGTATCACAAAAGCTATTAACGATGGCGAATTTGATTCAACACCAGCCTTAGTTGAAAATATAGATAAAGCCGTAAAAGCAGGTAAAGCAGTCCACATAATGGGTCTTTTAAGCCCAGGTGGCGTACATAGCCATGAAGACCATATAGTTGCTAGCATAAAACTTGCTGCAAAACGTGGCGCTAAAGAAGTTTACTTTCACGGCTTTTTAGATGGCCGCGATACACCTCCACGTAGTGCTAAAGCGTCAATCGAACGTATTGAAACGTTATTTAGCGAACTTAAATGCGGTCGTTTAGCGTCACTTGTTGGCCGTTACTACGCAATGGACAGAGACAATCGTTGGAACCGCGTAGAAAAAGCTTACAACGTAATTGCATTAGCTGAAGGTGACTTTAATTTTGATAACGGCGTAGAGGCACTTAACGCAGCGTACGAGCGCGACGAAAACGACGAGTTTGTTGCCGCTACAACTATTACACCAACAGACGCCGCTCCTGCTTCAATAAACGATGGCGACACGCTAATTTTTGCCAACTTTAGAGCAGACAGAGCCCGCGAAATTACTCGCGCTTTTGTTGAGCCTGATTTTGATGGATTCGCAAGAAAAAGAACGCCAGAGCTTAGCGCATTTGTAATGATGACAGAATACGCAGCTGATATAGATGCACCTATTGCCTTTGGTTCAACACCGTTAGTAAACGTACTTGGTGAGTGGTTTGAAAAAAATAACAAAACACAACTTCGCATTTCAGAAACCGAAAAGTACGCACACGTTACATTTTTCTTTAGTGGTGGACGTGAAAGCGAATTTAAAGGTGAAACACGCGAGCTAATTCCTTCGCCGCAGGTAGCAACCTACGACCTACAGCCTGAAATGAACTCAGAAATGCTAACCGACAAGCTAGTAGCAGCAATTAAAAGCGGTAAATACGACGCTATTATTTGTAACTATCCTAATGGCGATATGGTTGGTCACTCAGGTGTATTTGAAGCTGCTGTTAAAGCTTGTGAAGCTGTAGATAGCTGTATCGGACGTGTTGTTGATGCACTTGAAGAGTTTGGTGGTGAAGCACTAATAACAGCTGATCATGGTAATGCCGAGCAAATGGCTGATCTTAAAACAGGCCAAGCGCATACTGCCCACACTAGTGAACCTGTACATTTTATTTATGTTGGTCGCGATGCAGAGCCTATGCAAGGTAAAGCATTAAGCGATGTAGCCCCTACAATGCTTCACTTAATGGGCATGGAGCAACCAAGCGAAATGACTGGTACGCCTATCATGATGTTGAAATAACACATGAATAGACGTATTAACCGGTTAATTAAGTGCGGTTTAATACTAACTTCATTAGTGACTGCATCTGCAGTTGCTAATGAAGATCGTACTAAAAAAGACTTATCAGAAGTTCAAAATGCACTTGAGCAAAGCCAGGCTGAATATAACGCGCAAAGAAAAAAAATAGCGTCACTACAAAAAAACCTCAAAAGCCATGAACTCGATATAGCTAAAAATGCTAAAGCACTTAACATGGCAGAGCAATCAGTAAAAGAAACTAAAAAACAGCAAAAAGAGTTGCAAAATAAAGCCGATGAGCTAGATAGAAAGCATACTCAATTTCAGAAAGTTTTAGCCGCGCAGCTCAAAAGTGCCTATATGGCCGGTGGCGACGATTACTCTAAAATGTTATTAAATCAAGAAGACACTGCAAAATTTGAGCGCACACTAAGTTATTACAACTACTTAAATAAAGCTCGTATTGAACAAATTGAAGATCTAAAAGATCTTCAACAGCAAATAGTACAAAACCAAAAAGAGCTTGTTAAAACACAAGAAAAACTAGAACTTTTATTTGATGAGCAAAAAAGACGCCAAACCGCTTTAGTTAATGCACAAAGTGAACGCCAAGCAAATCTTAAAAACTTACAAGCTCAGCTCAACAGCACTAAAAGCTCAATAAATTATTTAAAAGAAAACCAGCAAACTTTGGTAGCAACGATAGAAGAGCTCGAAAAAGAAAAAACACAAAAAATTGAATTACTGGGCCTAAATAAAAATAAAGGTAAATTAGACTGGCCGAGCAAAGGCAAGTTAGAGCACACTTTTGGCCAACGTAAACATGGTGGTATTGATTGGAAAGGCGTATTAATTGGTGCAAAAGAAGGCACTAATATTAATAGCGTACATAATGGTCAAGTTGTATTTGCCGATTGGCTAAAAGGCTATGGTTGGGTAATTGTTGTAGATCATGGTGAGGGCTTTATGAGCCTATATGGCCACGCTCAAACATTGCTAAGAGATGTAGGCGACATGGTACGCGAAGGTGAAACACTTGCTTTAGTTGGCCAAAGCGGCGGACAAGCTAGTTCTGGTCTATACTTTGAAATACGCCACAAAGGACGCGCAGTAAATCCTATCAAATGGTGCAAACGCATTTAATTAAATTAATCGCTGCACCGCTCTGGAGCAGCTGATGACAACTAAAAAAACTGTAGTAACTACCATTGTTCAAAAAAATACAGGCTTTTATATAAGTCTGTATTTACTCGTATTACTAACCTTAATTGCCTTTACTAGTAATGTACTAGCAAGCTCGATTAAAGATCTTAAAAGACAACAAATAGACGAAATACTCTTTAACATTCATGCCTACTACGTTGAAGATCTCACCTTACAAAATAGCCACCACATTAAATATAATAACCAGCAATTTGAGCGTTTATATTCAAAGCTCGACTCTTACTCTAAGTACTTAAATGAGCACGAACTAACTTCATTATTTGATAACACAAATGGCCGCTACACAGGTATTGGTATTGAGGTTAAAAATATCGACGAGAATATGACTATTGTTAATGTGGTTAATAACTCTCCCGCAAAAGCGGCGGGGATTTTACCAGACGATATTATTGTAAGTGTAAACAACCACGCAGTCCAAAATCGTACAATCGATGAAGTAGCAACACTAATAAGAGATAGTAAATTTTTAAATATAGACCTAATTATAAATCGTGATAACAATAAAAGTCCTATCACGTTTCATGTTGCACGCCGCCAAATAAATCTCGAAAGCGTCACAAGCGAACTTCTAGATTTTGGAACTGGTTATATAGCTATCAATAATTTTTCTAACTACACATTGCATGAGGTTGCTCTGCAAGTTGCTACCCTGCAAAGCCACATTGGCTACCCACTTAAAGGCTTAGTAATTGATTTACGTGATAACCCTGGGGGTACATTACAAAGCGCAGTGGCGGTATCAGACCTATTTTTACAAAGTGGCACTATAGTCACAACTAAAGGACGTTTTTACGATGCCAACCAAGCATTTTATGCAAAGCGTGGAGACATTCTAAAAAATGCCCCCATTGTTGTGCTTATAAACGAAAATTCAGCCTCTGCAGCCGAAATACTTGCAGCAGCACTCAAAGATAATAAACGAGCAACTGTTGTAGGCAGTCAATCTTTTGGAAAGGGTTCTGTGCAATCACTCATTCCGTTAGGTGATGGCAACACTGCATTAAAGCTCACCACAGCAAAATACTTTACGCCATTAGGTAAATCGATTGATGGAATAGGAATAACCCCAGATGTGGCGGTTAATCAAACAAACCTTTCACAAAGTAATAAAGCCGTTATAATAAAAAATGAACACACTAACAGTAACGCGCAATTACTTACTGGTAACTTAGCCGATTTACAATTAGTTAAAGCAAAACAATTACTCAGCATGCAATAGCTTGTATAAGCTGTATAAACGAAGCTAAAAAGATAATAAAAACTATAAACGTGAAAATAATAAAATGGCTAATATTAGCTATTTGTTTTAGCTCAGCAACAATTAGCGCCAAACAAATAGCGATAGTGATAGACGATATAGGCTATCATCAACGGGACTTAGAGTTCCTTTCCTTACCAGGGCAATTGTCGTATTCAATTTTGCCTCATACCCCTTATTCGCAAATTTTTGCAACGCTTGCTAGTCAATCAAATAAAGAGTTATTACTCCATGTGCCTATGCAGGCACTTAACGGTAAAGAACTCGGACCTGGCGCGCTTACTTTAAATATGAATAAAGAGCAGCTTCAGCAAACTCTTGGAACAGCTCTCGCTAGTTTACCGCAAGTTAAAGGCGTTAATAACCACATGGGCTCAGCGCTTACGCAAAAAAGCCAAGCTATGAAATGGACAATGGAAGTACTTAAAAAGCGCCATTTATATTTTTTAGATAGCCGTACAACCGACTTAAGCCAAGCACAAAATGCTGCTAACTTTTTAGGTGTTGCTAATATTAGTCGCCAAGTGTTCTTAGACAATATAACTACAGCAGAACAACTCCAGCTGAGGCTTGAAGAATTAAAGCAACTAGCCACCATACATAATTCCGCTATAGCAATTGCTCATCCCTATCCAGAAACAATCGAATTTTTACGCCATGCCTTACCCGAGCTAGCTAAGCAAGGTTTTGAGCTCGTGCCGGTTTCGCAGCTGGTTGAACGTAAATACATTCAGTTAGCGCAGGCTGAGGGAAAAGAGATTAGTGCTAGATGATATAAGCTTTAAATAATGCTATATCCGAATGATAAACTAATACCAATTCGCTTAATTAAGTGGTCTATTTTGAGGGCGGAAAAACGTGTTGATAGCTAGGCAAAAAATTCGCTATTTAGTTGTTCTAAATGAGAATTTTTTAACGCAGGTAGCGACACGTTTAGCCCCGCAAAATGATTAAGTATTATTGCGGATTGGTATAACCATTCAATATACAGCGCATCGGTATTACTTAATTGGATATTTTATCGTTGGGTTTCGCTTCTCTCAAGCCAACCTACGCGAAAGCAAAAAGCCCCGCATTTTCATGCAGGGCTTTTTAAATTTTGCAGCTTGAACTGTGTTTAGCTCATAGCGCTTTGTAATTTTTTCATCGCTGTTTTTTCAAGCTGGCGAACACGTTCAGCAGATACACTGTACTTTTGTGCAAGCTCTTGAAGAGTCGCTTTATCATCCGACAACCAACGTGCGCTAACAATATCTTGTGAACGCTCGTCTAGTGTTTTAAGTGCACTAAATAAACGAGTATGCGCTTGCTCTTTCCACTGTTGTTGTTCAACGTCGTCAGCTAAGTCAGCTGCACCATCTGTTAAATACTGTACTGGAGAGTAAGTGCTAGTTGGTGCGTCGTCGTTATCATCGCCAGTTAGGTCAAAGCCCATATCTTGGCCGCTCATGCGCGATTCCATTTCACGTACTTCTTTTTCACTCACACCTAGCTCGCTAGCAACGGTGCTTACCTCAGCTTGATTAAACCAACCTAAACGCTTTTTGTTTTTACGAAGATTGAAAAACAATTTACGTTGCGCTTTAGTGGTTGCAACTTTAACTATGCGCCAGTTTTTAAGCACAAACTCGTGAATCTCGGCTTTAATCCAATGCACTGCAAACGATACTAAACGTACACCCACGGTAGGATCAAAACGTTTAACCGCTTTCATCAGGCCTATATTACCTTCTTGAATAAGGTCAGCTTGTGGCAAGCCGTATCCCGAGTAGCTTTTAGCAATATGTGCTACAAAGCGTAAATGCGACATAATGAGTTGCTTGGCAGCACTAAGATCGCCTTCATCCTGAAGCCTTTTAGCAAGTTCTTGCTCTTGTTCAACTTTAAGCATAGGGATAGTGCTTACCGCTTGAAGGTAACCGTCCATGCTTGCGCTTTGTTGTCCGACTGTAAGTGCCATTGCGTATAAATCTTTACTCATTTTTCACCTCGGTGATAAACATTTGAAACTATCTTAGCACTCTTTCTTTAAGAGTGCTAACCCCAATTTAAAACTTTTTAAAAGTATAAATCAAGCAGTTTTTTAGTATGGGTTTAGTCTACTACAAGCGACTGAATAAGTGATGAATTGAGGGATTGCAGCGGGTTAACTTCGCTGTATCACCTTATTTACAACTCATTACTTTATGGGAGGATAGTACACAAATATGACAGTTTTAATAACAGGAGGTACAACCCAGTCCGATACCATACGCACATCGAACTGAGTTGGTTCACTTATACTTTATCGGGTTCTATTTCTTTAATATATCGATTTACAGAAAGGTAAGAGCCTACAAATCCTAAGCTTGTTGCAAGTAACACTAAAAAGCCGAGCTCATTAAGCGATAATCCAATTAACGAGAAGCTTGTTTGATACACCCCCGCTACACTGCTCACAGCGCTTGAAAGCCACCACATCATTAATCCTACGCATATAAAGGCAAATAAACCACCTATTACACCATACCAAATACCGGTCCACAAAAATGGGGCATGTATAAAGGTGTTAGTTGCGCCGACTAGCTTCATTACTTGTATTTCTTCTTTTTTATCCATGATCGACAAACGGATGGTGTTACCAATAATAAGCGTCACTGAGGTAAGCAGTAATAATGCGATGGTTATTACACTTTCTTTCAGTAAATCTAGTAATGCATTTAAACGCTCTAGCCACGCTATATCGAGCTTACCAAAATCAACTTCACGTTCACTTTCTAATTTAGTTAGCAGTACTTTAGCGGCATTTGGGTGTCTGTGACGTTTTGTAGGAGTAACAAGTACCACATCAGGTAATGGGTTTTTATCTAAGTACTCTAAAGCTTGCCCAAAGCCAGATACGTCTTTAAATTCTGTTAGTGCTTTTTGCTTTGATATAAATTCAACGCTTTCCACTTCTGGATAAAGTGCTAAACGCTTTACTAATGTTTGCGTTTCTTGCTCGTTCATACTTTCTTTTACAAACAACGATATTTCACTCGCTTCTTCAAAACCACTACTTACTTGCTGTACGTTTTTAACGACAAGATAAAGTGTTGCAGGTAACGTTAGGCTCAAACCAAGTACAGCAATAGTCATCATAGACGCAAGCGGCGTACGCCACATTTCACCTAAGCTATGAACACCTTGGCGAAAAATATTAATAATGAAAAAATAACCGCCAGCTAATACTGATTTTTTTTGCTTGTCGTTACTATTTTGACGACTTTTAAAAAGTAAACTCATAGTGCTCCCTCAGCGAGCGGATCTTGAAGCATACGACCATCTTTTAAGGTTAGACTGCGGTACTTCATACGTGCAACCAAACCTAAGTCATGCGTAGCTATAAGAACAGTGGTGCCGTGTTTATTGAAGTCTTCAAACAGCTTTAGTATTTCCATTGAAAGCTCAGGGTCTAGGTTACCTGTAGGCTCATCGGCTAACAGAATTGGCGGGGAGTTCACTATTGCTCTGGCAATACCAACACGTTGCTGCTCGCCTCCAGAGAGCATAGACGGATGACATTTTATTTTGTCTATCAGGCCTACTTTATCAAGCGCACCATGAACACGTTTAGCTATTTGCTTATGGTGAGTACCCTCAATAATAAGAGGCAGCGCCACGTTATCAAAAATAGTATAGCGCTCTAGTAAACGGTGGTTTTGAAAAATAATACCAATATCACGGCGAGCATAAGGAATTTGACGCGAGTTTACTTTATTTAAATCAACACCGTTGATAAATACACTGCCTGCCGATGGACGTTCCATTAAGCTAATTAACTTAAGCAACGTACTTTTACCCGCACCACTGTGACCGGTTAAAAAGGCAAGTTCACCCGGTTTAACATGAAAATTAACTTTTTCGAGGGCGCGGTGCCCTCCAGGATAAGTCTTACTTACTTGCTGAAAATTTATCATCTTTTTATTATGCCAATTCAATTAATTTACTAATAAAATTGGTATTCCTCGCAATTAAAAAGGGAGCAAGCTCCCTTTTTTGGTAAATTAAACGTCGTCCTCATCTTGGCTAAATAACGCATCAATAAAGTCATCGCTTTTAAAAGCGCGTAAATCATCAATACCTTCACCAACACCAATGTAACGAATTGGAATATTAAACTTATCTGCAACCGCAAAAATAACACCACCTTTTGCAGTTCCATCTAGTTTTGAAAGCGTAATACCAGTTAAACCAACGCATTGATTAAATAAGTTCACTTGGCTAATTGCATTTTGACCTGTACCAGCATCAATGGTTAGCATCACTTCGTGCGGCGCATCGGGATCAATCTTTTTCATTACGCGAGCTATTTTTTCAAGCTCTTGCATTAAGTTATCTTTATTTTGCAGGCGCCCTGCTGTATCAGCAATTAACACATCTATATTACGGGCTTTTGCAGCTTGGAATGCATCAAAGACAACCGACGCACTATCTGCACCTGTATGTTGGGCAATAACAGGAATGCTGTTACGTTCGCCCCAAACCTGAAGTTGCTCAACTGCAGCCGCTCTAAACGTATCACCAGCGGCCAGCATAACCGACTTACCTTCGTTTTGAAATTGCTTAGCCATCTTACCTATAGTCGTTGTTTTACCAACGCCATTTACACCCACCATTAAAATAACAAACGGCTTTTTATCTTCGGTAATTACTAAAGGCTGTTCAGCTGTTTTTAGCATCGCAGCCATTTCTTGTTTCATTAACTCATAAAGCGCATCACCATCTTTTAACTGCTTACGGTTCGCAGCATCAGTCAGGCTATCAATCAACTTCATGGTAGTGTCAACACCTAAATCGGCGGTGAGCAGCTGCGTTTCAAGATCTTCAAATAATTCGTCATCTATTTTTTTACCACTAAAAATAGACGCAAAACCAGAACCTATATTAACGCGAGTTTTTAACAAGCCCTTTTTAAGACGAGAGAAAAACCCTTCTTTTTTCGGCTTTTCTGCTTTTTTAGCTTCTTCAATTGCAAGTTCTGCTGTGATACGTTCTTGTTCTAAACGCTCATTTTCTGCTTCTTCTGCAGTAATACGCTCTTGCTCTAAGCGTTCATTTTCTGCTTGTTCAGCAGCAATACGCTCTTGCTCTAAACGCTCATTTTCTACTTTTTCTAAAGCAATTCGTTCTTGCTCTAAACGCTCATTCTCTGCTTTTTCTAAAGCAATGCGCTCTTGTTCTAAACGTTCATTTTCTGCTTTTTCTAAAGCAATGCGCTCTTGCTCTAAACGCTCATTTTCTGCTTTTTCTAAAGCAATGCGCTCTTGCTCTAAACGCTCATTTTCTGCTTTTTCTAAAGCAATGCGCTCTTGCTCTAAACGTTCATTTTCTGCTTTTTCTAAAGCAATGCGCTCTTGCTCTAAACGTTCATTTTCTGCTTTTTCAGCAGTAATGCGTTCTTGTTCCAAACGTTCATTTTCAACTTTTTCAGCAGCAATGCGCTCTTGCTCTAAACGCATTTGCGCTTCTTGTTCTGCTAAACGTTTTGCTTGTTCTTGTCTTTGTACTTCAGCATCTGCTTGTTCTTTTGCTAGTAACTCAGCATTCGCTTGCTCTATTGCAAGCTTTTCAGCCTTTACAGCTTCATCCTTTTTTTCAAGGCGTATTTGCTCTAGTCGCTCAGCCTCTACTTTTTCTGCAGCCAATCGCTCTTGCTCTAACAGCATCTGCGTTTCTTGATCGGCTAAACGTTGTGCATATTCTTGTCTTTGCGCTTCTGCATCAGCTTGTTGTTTTGCAAGTAATTCAGCATTGGCCTGCTCAATTGCAATCTTTTCTGCGTTTTCAGCACGCTCTTGCTCTAAACGTTTTGCTTCAATTTGTTCAGAAGCAATACGCTCCTGATCTAAGCGCTCTGTTTCGGCCTCTGCCTTTAAACGTTCAGCTTGCTCCTGTGCTAGCTTTTCTTGCTCTAGACGTTTCGCTTCAATTTGTTCAGCAGCAATACGCTCCTGCTCTAAGCGCTCTGTTTCGGCTTCTGCTTGTAAACGTTCAGTTTCAGCCTGCTGTGCAAGCTTTTCTTGCTCTAGCTTCTGCGCTTCTTCTTGCGCTAATGCTTGTTGTTTATCAGCGGCTGCTTTTTGCTCTGCTTCTTTTTTATCTGACTTGCCAAAACCGAGCCACGACATGAATTTACTTTTTTTTGTCATACTTGCTAATAACCACTTATAAAAATCTGATAAACTAAAATTTGAAATAGCTTGGCAATGCCCAGCAATAGTTGCTAATAAATACAACCATTCAAAACGTAAGTGTTCAATAGTAACACTTTTAATACGGTTGAAAAATGAAGCTACGCGTAATCACCCATAATATTATCTGAGCTAGATACCATATACCATTTTTTAGTGAGCTAAATGAGAAAAAAAACAACGCAAAATAAAGCTACTAACAAGCCCTGCGATGGCTTTATTAGAGTGATTAGTGGCCAATTTCGAGGCCGAAAACTCCCTGTTAAAAATGTAGAAGGCTTAAGACCTACTACCGATCGAATTAAAGAAACTGTATTTAATTGGCTAATGCAAGATACGCGTGACACAAATGTACTTGATTGTTTTGCAGGTTCTGGTGGGTTAGGATTTGAAGCGCTATCTCGATTTGCCAAAAACGCCACATTTATCGAGCTCGACTCGTCAGCTGCCAAGCAATTAGAACAAAACATTAGCACTTTAAAGCTCGACAACGCATACGTTAAACATACTAATTCACTCTCCTTTTTAGAGCAAAAAAACACAAACGAAGCGTTTAATCTTGTATTTGTTGACCCACCATTTCGTAAAGATTTAGCGCAAACAACCTGTGATTTATTAGAAAAAAACCAATGGTTAAGCGATGATGCATTAATTTATGTTGAAGTCGAAACAGAGTTAACCACCTTTAATAACCCAAGCAACTGGTTGTTAATTAAAGAAAAAAAGGCAGGCCAAGCATTTTGCAAACTCTACCAGCGCCAAGTAAATTAATACTGTTTTACATGATGCGTTTCTGTTAATATTGTCCTTTACATGTGGTGTTGCTTCGGATTACAATACCGCACCATTTTTGAACCACTTGATCAATGTTTGATCAACTTGAGCAACGCTCATAATTTAGGTAGGTGAATTTTTAATGCCAGTAATTAAAGTAAGAGAGAACGAACCGTTTGACGTAGCACTTCGTCGCTTCAAGCGTTCATGTGAAAAAGCAGGAATCCTTTCAGAAGTTCGTCGTCGCGAGCACTATGAAAAACCAACAGCTGAGCGTAAGCGTAAAAAAGCTGCTGCAGTAAAACGTCACATGAAAAAACTTTCTCGTGATAACGCACGTCGCGTTAAATTATACTAATATATTAGGTCTTGTATAAATGAGCCTTTTAATAACGCTAAAAGATGCGCAAAAAGATGCGATGAGAGCTAAAGACAAACAACGTCTTAACCCTATTCGTATGGTACTTGCTGCAATCAAGCAACGTGAAATTGACGAGCGCATAGAACTAGACGACGCAGGTATTACCTCCGTTATAGTGAAGCTTGTTAAACAACGTCGTGACTCTTACACTCAGTACAAAGATGCTGGGCGTGATGATTTAGCTGATATTGAAGCCAATGAAATAGTAGCACTTGAAACTTTCTTACCTCAAAAATTGAGTGAAGAAGAAATCATTGCTCTCATTGATGCGGCTATTGCTGATACTAACGCAGCAGGTATGCAAGACATGGGTAAAGTAATGGGTATAATCAAAAGCAAAGCCGAAGGTCGTGCCGATATGGGCAAAATCTCTGGTTTAATTAAGCAACGATTAACTGCCTAATACCCCCACATACATTAAAGTATGATTGAAGTGAACCGAGCCTTGCGCTCGGTTTCTTTGTTTTTAACTTTAATAAAAAGTACACCTATTAGGTTACTTTAAAATGAAATTTTTTATAGCTTCCCTATTTATTTTGCTATCATTTTGGTAAGTTAAAGCACGCTATATTTTGCATCAAGCAAGTATAAAAAAGTAAATTTCATATTCGTTATTCTTCTTATTATTTCAGGACTGTATTTTACTAATGGCTGGAAAGATCCCACGTAACTTTATAGACGATTTACTTGCCAGAACCGATATTGTCGACCTGATAGACTCAAAAGTAGGTCTAAAAAAAGCAGGTAAGGATTATCAAGCTTGCTGCCCATTTCATAACGAAAAATCGCCCTCATTTACCGTATCGCAAGACAAACAGTTTTATCATTGCTTTGGTTGTGGCGCTAATGGTAATGCAATTTCGTTTGTAATGGAGTATGAAAAGCTTGAGTTTGTAGATGCTATTGAAGAAATAGCAAGCATGCTTAACTTAGAAGTACCTCGAGAACAAGGCACAAACTCAGCACCAGAACGTACTGCTGCACAAAAGCGCTCTGATTACGATTTAATGCTTCATACTGCGCGCTTTTATCAACACCAATTAAAACACCACAGTAATTCTGCTGCCGTTATTGAATATGTAAAAGGCCGTGGTTTAAGTGGTGAAACAGTTAAAAAGTTTATGATTGGCTACGCTCCCAGCGAGTGGGATGGATTATGTCTTCAGCTTGGGCGTAATAAAGAACAAAAAGAGCAGTTGGTTGAATTAAAGCTAGCTTCAGAAAAAACACCAGGCAGACAATTTGATTTTTTCCGCGACCGATTAATGTTCCCTATTCGCGATAAACGCGGACGCGTTATTGCATTTGGTGGACGTGTAATGCAAGCTGACCAAGGGCCCAAATATCTAAACTCGCCAGAGACCCGAATTTTTCATAAAGGCTTTGAGCTTTATGGGCTTTATGAAGCAAAGCAAGCCCATAAAAAACTTGAGCATGTAATGGTTGTTGAAGGTTATATGGATGTTGTTGCCCTAGCCGAACAAGGAATTGAATACGCTGTAGCATCTTTGGGCACAGCAACAACAAGCGAGCACATGCATACTCTGTTTAGAACAACAGATAAAGTAATCTGTTGTTACGATGGTGACAGAGCTGGCCGTGATGCAGCCTGGAGAGCGCTTGAAAACGCACTTCCTTATTTAAATGATGGTAAAGCACTGCAATTTGCGTTTTTACCTGATGGCGAAGATCCTGACTCGCTTGTACAAAAAGAGGGGAAGGAGCAATTCGAATTACGCCTAAGCCAAGCGGATGACTTTACTAAAGTATTGTTTAATAAATTAAGCCAAGAAGTAGATTTAACACTCGACTCAGGGAAAGCTAAATTACTCAGTGCAGCACTTCCATTAATTGAAAAAATCCCAAGTGAATTTTATCAAGAAAACATTCTTGAACAATTAGGGCGTTTAATCGGAAGAACACGTGAGCAATTAAATAACCGTTTAAAAACGCCAAAGCAACAGCATTCTATTGAACGTAAATTTAAAATAACACCGATGCGACAAGCGATAGGTATTTTAATTCAACATCCTAATTTAGCTAAAAATGTGCCGTACTTACCTGAACTCGCACAAATGAATATTGCTGGTATAGGGCTATTGTTACGTTTACAAGAACAAGCTTTAGAGAAAGAAAATGTTACCACTGCACAATTGCTCGAATTTTTTAGAGGAACTGAAGATTATGAGCCATTAATCAAGCTTGCAACGTGGCAACACGACATAAATGAAGAACGTTTAGAAACGGTTTTTAAAAATACTTTCAAGTTTATTGAAGATCAGTGTTTAAATTATCGACTCGAGACCCTATTAATAAAGGACAAGACTCAAGGCCTTAGTAGCGACGAAAGACTTGAGTGTCATTTGTTAATGACAGCGTTAAAAGCGACTAACAGTTAGGGTCCGTTTATCTTTCGAGGTTAAGTTTACAGCAGTGTGTTTGGTATTTAGACAAGACAGAGCCTATGTAGTGTGGTTATTTCACATAAATAGGCAATAACGCAGCATAAATGCCAAACACGCGCTGCCCTTTGGGTTCGACCCAAGGGAGGTTTACTCTTTGTTGCTCGGTTTTTACTTAGCCCACTAGGTTACAAACCTCGCGCCGCGATTAAACCACCCTTGGATAGAATAAACTTTAATCCTGAAAGACCAACAGACCCTAGTCAAAATTGATTTAAACTGTTATACTGTGCTATTCACTGCGTCACATTATTCTAGTTGGCTTTAAGGCAAACTACATGATGGCGCCTGTTGTATCAACTTATCAGAGTGGAAGAAAAAATCTCTATGGATCCAACTCCTCAGTCACAATTAAAACTTCTGATTCAAAAAGGTAAAGAGCAAGGCTACTTAACTTTTGCAGAAGTAAATGATCACCTTCCACAAGACATTATAGACTCAGATCAAGTAGAAGATATCATAAGCATGATTAATGATATGGGTATCAAGGTTAGCGAAAACGCGCCTGATGCTGATGAATTAATGATGCAAGAAACAACGACAGACGAAGACGCAGCTGAAGCTGCCGCTGCAGCCCTTGCGACTGTAGAAAAAGAAATCGGCCGTACAACGGATCCGGTTCGCATGTACATGCGTGAAATGGGTACTGTTGAACTTCTTACACGTGAAGGCGAAATTGTAATCGCTAAACGTATCGAAGAAGGCATTAACCAAGTACAGATTTCTGTTGCAGAGTACCCTGAAGCAATCACTTACCTGCTAGAGCAGTGGGATAAGTTTGAAGCTGAAGAAATGCGTTTAAGCGATATCATCGTTGGATTTATTGATCCTAATGAAGATACAGCGCCAATTTCAGCAACTAATATCGGTTCAGAATTAAGTGCTAAGCAACTTGATGACGATAAAGATGACAAAGATGATGCTGATAGCGATGACGAAGATGAAGAAGAAGTAGACACAGGGCCTGATCCTGAAGAAGCGCGCATTCATTTTGAAAATTTACGTGATTTATACAATAAAGCACGTGATACGTTTGAAGCTAAAGGTCGTTCGCATCCTGAATCACAAGCCGCCATTTTTGAAATTGGTGAGCTTTTCAGAACCTTTAAATTAATACCTAAACAGTTTGACCGCATGGTAAATAACATGCGTGAAATGATGGATCGTGTTCGCGTTCAAGAACGTCTAATCATGAAACAAGCTGTACAAATTGCTAAATTACCGAAGAAAACATTCGTTAAGCATTTTGCTAACAACGAAACTGACGCTTCATGGGTAGATTTAGAAATTTCAGGTAACGAAAAGTATTCAGCTAAACTTGAAGAAGTTAAGCCAGAAATCATTCGTAGCATTAATAAATTATCTGTTATTGAACAAACAACAGGTTTAAGCATTGAGCGTATTAAAGACATTAACCGTCGAATGAGCATTGGTGAAGCGAAAGCACGCCGTGCGAAAAAAGAAATGGTTGAAGCTAACTTACGTCTTGTAATCTCAATTGCTAAAAAATACACAAACCGTGGCTTACAATTCTTGGATTTAATTCAAGAAGGTAACATTGGTCTGATGAAAGCGGTTGATAAATTTGAATATCGCCGTGGTTATAAGTTCTCTACTTATGCTACGTGGTGGATACGTCAAGCAATCACTCGCTCTATTGCTGACCAAGCAAGAACAATCCGTATTCCAGTACATATGATTGAAACGATTAATAAACTTAACCGTATTTCTCGTCAAATGTTACAAGAAATGGGTCGTGAGCCAAATCCAGAAGAATTAGCAGAACGCATGATGATGCCTGAGGATAAAATCCGTAAGGTACTTAAGATTGCTAAAGAGCCAATTTCAATGGAAACACCAATCGGTGATGATGAAGATTCTCACTTAGGTGACTTTATCGAAGATACAACTATTGATTCGCCAATTGATTCGGCAACAATGGAGTCTCTTCGTGGCGCAACTAACGATGTACTTGCAGGCCTAACAGCCCGAGAAGCTAAAGTACTACGTATGCGTTTTGGTATTGATATGAATACCGACCACACCTTAGAAGAAGTAGGTAAACAGTTTGACGTAACACGTGAACGTATTCGTCAAATAGAAGCGAAAGCGCTGCGTAAATTACGCCACCCTTCTCGCTCAGATTTACTGAAAAGCTTTTTAGACGCTAAATAATTTAGCGCTACTATATAAACTAAAAAGGCCGCTATAGCGGCCTTTTTTCTATTTGAAGGAAATAATCATGGCTTGGATCCAAATTCGTATTAACGCCAATGCTGCAACAGCAGATGCAGTAAGTGACCTATTAATGGAAGCCGGTAGTGCTTCAGTAACCTTTATTGACGCAAAAGACACTCCTATTTACGAACCCAAAATTGGCACCGTTGTATTTTGGGCTGATACCACTGTAATTGGCTTATTTGAAGCTAATCACGATATGAATGCAGTCGTTGCGTTACTGAAACGCCATGATGAGCTAAAAGACAATTTAGTATACAAAATAGAGCAGCTTGAGGATAAAGACTGGGAACGTGAATGGATGGATAACTTCCACCCTATTCAATTTGGTGAAAGGCTATGGATTTGTCCAAGCTGGCGCGACATTCCAGACCCTACTGCGGTAAATGTACTACTTGACCCTGGCCTTGCTTTTGGTACGGGCACACATGCAACAACGGCCTTGTGCCTTAAGTGGTTAGAAAACCAAGACCTAACAGGTAAAACGGTTGTTGATTTTGGTTGTGGCTCAGGCATTTTAGGTATTGCAGCTATAAAACTAGGCGCTGAGCGCATGATTGGGATTGATATTGATCCTCAAGCGCTAGAGGCAAGCTTAGATAATGCTAACCGCAATGGCGTTGCAGACAAACTTGAAGTATATCTTCCAGAAAACCAACCTGAATTTACTGCCGATATAGTAGTTGCTAATATTTTAGCCCAGCCACTTCGCGAACTACACAGTGTAATTTTAGGCTTATTAAAGCCAGGTGGTAAAATTGCCATGTCGGGCATTTTAGAAGAGCAAGCTCAATCAGTTGCTGACATTTATGCACCGTTTATTGAACTAGATGACATTGCCGTTGAAGGTGATTGGACTCGAGTTAATGGCACTAAAAAAGCGTAATAAACTGCACAATCAAATTTAGAGCATTAGCTCAAAACCTGCATGTAAAGCCTGTATTTAACAGGCTTTACTATTTTTTTACATATTAAAAGTTTTCTGATTATTGTGTAAAAAATAAAACTTGTATGATTTTCAAACAAATCAACCTACTTGTCATGTGGTTATCAAATGTCAATACGAAAAGGGCAAAAAAAAGTTACTTTTGTTCAATTTATAGCCTTTGATTTTTGTGAAAAAAACCGTAAACTTAGCGCCCCTTGAAAAGAGGCCTATTGAATATAGTGCGTATCGGTAAATACCAACTTGAGAATAATGTAATTGTCGCGCCAATGGCTGGCATTACAGACAGACCATTTAGACAACTTTGCCGTCGTTTAGGCGCAGGGCTAGCTGTTTCTGAAATGCTATCGTCTAATCCTAAGGTTTGGAAAACGGAAAAGTCGATGAACCGTATGGATCACAGCGGTGAATCGGGTATACGCGCGGTGCAAATTGCAGGAGCAGATCCTGAGCTTATGGCGCAGGCCGCACAATTCAATGTTGCTAACGGTGCACAGATCATAGATATCAATATGGGGTGCCCAGCAAAAAAAGTGAACAAGAAACTCGCAGGCTCTGCCTTATTACAGTTTCCTGAACTTGTGGAAGAGATTATTGATGCAGTCGTTAATGCTGTTGATATACCTGTGACACTTAAAATCCGTACAGGATGGGATCCGGATAACCGTAATGGTGTAGAGATTGCGAGAATAGCTGAACGTTATGGCATTGCATCACTTGCTGTACATGGGCGTACGCGCGCATGTATGTACAAAGGTGATGCTGAGTACGCCACGATTAGGGATATAAAACGTTCAGTGTCGATTCCTGTTGTTGCCAATGGTGATATTACATCACCAGAAAAAGCAAAACAGGTTTTAGACTATACGGGTGCAGATGCCATTATGATTGGCCGAGCCGCCCAAGGTCGCCCTTGGATATTTAGGGAGATAGACCACTATTTGCGAACTGGGGAACACTTACAGCCGCCTGCTATTGCAGAGGTGCGCAGTATTTTAATGGAGCATTTAACAAACCTCCATCTGTTTTACGGTGAGCCAATGGGAGCGCGAATTGCTCGCAAACATGTATCTTGGTATTTGCAAACCCATGACAGTGATGGTCAGTTTAGGCGAGTATTTAATGCGCTCGACAACCCACAGGCACAGGTCGTCGCATTAGAGCAATACTTTAAAACACTAGCAGCTAACTAAGAAAGAAAGAGACTTAATAATGTTCGAACAAAACGTGACTTCTCCATTTATCACTAACCCTCATGTTCAGTCACACGAGAAACCGCAGCCATTGCGTGATGCAGTAAAAAAAGCTGTTCACCACTATTTAAAGCAGCTTAACGGTCAAGATGTGCAAGACGTTTACGACCTTGTTCTTTCAGAGCTAGAAGCGCCATTACTTGAAGAAGTGATGACATATACACGTGGTAACCAAACTCGTGCAGCAATTTTACTAGGTATCAACCGTGGTACTTTACGTAAAAAGCTTAAAAAATACGGCATGAACTAATATGCTGGCTGTGATTTACCACAGCTAATTATTAAAAAAGCACCCTAGGGTGCTTTTTTTATGCCCGTAATTTAATAGCCGAGTTGCAAAATGCTCACCCTCATTAGCGCTTTATAAGTCGTTTTTTGAGTTGTAATCAGTTAAAATGCCCGCTTCTAAGCTAGCTCATTAACTGAGGAAATCAAACTACAATGGATACTCATCGTCCCATTCGTCGCGCACTATTAAGTGTGTCTGATAAAACCGGTATTGTTGAATTTGCCCGTGCACTTGAAGCGCAAGGCGTTGATATATTATCAACTGGCGGCACATGTAAACTACTTGCTGATAATGGCATAAAAGTGACTGAAGTATCAGATCACACAGGCCACCCTGAAATCATGGATGGTCGTGTAAAAACACTTCACCCAAAAATTCACGGCGGCATATTAGCCCGTCGCGGACAAGATGAAAGCGTAATGGCAGATAACAACATTTCTGCTATCGACATAGTTGTAGTTAACTTATACCCCTTTGCGAATACAGTCGCTCAAGAAAACTGCAGCCTTGAAGATGCCATTGAAAATATTGATATTGGCGGCCCTACAATGGTTCGTGCTGCCGCTAAAAACCACAAAGACGTAACAATCGTGGTAAACGCGAGCGACTACGACCGTGTTATTAGCGAAATGCAAAACAACAATGGTTCAACAACGTACAAAACACGTTTTGATTTAGCGATTGCCGCTTACGAGCATACTGCACAATACGATGGCATGATTGCTAACTACTTCGGTAAAATGGTGCCTGATTACACCGAGGAAGCTGCTGTAGAGACTAAATTCCCACGTACTATCAATATGCAGTTCACTAAAAAGCAAGATATGCGCTACGGTGAAAACTCACATCAAGATGCTGCTTTTTATGTTGAAAGTGACATTGCTGAAGCATCAGTTGCAACAGCAACTCAATTGCAAGGTAAGGCCCTTTCGTTTAACAACATTGCAGATACCGATGCAGCACTTGAATGTGTTAAAGAATTTGACGTACCTGCGTGCGTAATTGTAAAGCACGCTAACCCGTGTGGTGTTTCAATTGGGGGCAACATCCTTGAAGCATACGAGCGCGCTTTTAAAACAGACCCTACATCAGCATTTGGTGGCATTATTGCCTTTAACCGAGAGCTAGATGCAGCAACTGCACAAGCAATTGTTGACCGTCAGTTTGTTGAAGTAATTATTGCACCTAGTATTTCGGGCGACGCTGCAAAAATTGTTGAAGCTAAAAAGAACGTTCGTTTATTAGAATGTGGACAGTGGACAGGTAAAGCCGCTGGCCAAGATATTAAACGCGTTAATGGCGGTATTTTAGTTCAAGACCGCGATTTAGGCATGGTAACGCAAGGCGACTTAAAAGTTGTTTCTAAACGTCAACCTACAGAGCAAGAACTTAAAGATTTACTATTTTGCTGGAAAGTAGCTAAGTTTGTTAAATCAAACGCGATTGTTTATGCCCGTGACGGTATGACCATTGGTGTAGGCGCAGGCCAAATGAGCCGCGTATACTCAGCTAAAATTGCAGGCATAAAAGCAGCAGATGAAAACCTTGAAGTTAAAGGTTCAGTTATGGCGTCTGATGCGTTCTTCCCATTCCGTGATGGAATTGACGCAGCAGCAGCAGCTGGCATTACTGCGGTAATTCAGCCTGGAGGCTCAATGCGTGATGAAGAAGTGATTGCAGCTGCTGATGAAGCTGGCATGGCAATGGTACTAACTGGTATGCGCCATTTCCGCCACTAATCACACAAAGGGTTAAACGTTGGTTTAACCCTTTTTGTTTGCTATAAATTCACGTATTCTGATTATTCAATAACCTATTTAAAATTATAATGTGAAGGAACAAACAATGAAATTTGCGCTAAAATCGCTACTTGTAGCCACACTAACAATGACATCGACTATGGCGCTTAGCCATAACCACGAATCAAGCCTTGAACATGCACTTCAATCAAGCGAACGCAATGCTAAAAACAGCGCTCGTGATGAATATCGTCACCCAGCTCAAACACTTGCATTTTTTGGCTTTAAACCAACCATGACAGTTGTTGAAATTGCACCCGGTGGTGGTTGGTATAGTGAAATTTTAGCGCCAGCATTAAAAGAGCAAGGCACTTATTATGCCGCGCATTTTCCTGCTGATTCATCAGTTGGCTACTACCAACGCTCTCTTGCAGGCTTTAAACAAAAAGTAGCTGAAGATAAGCGCTTTAGTAGCGTTAAAATTACTGAGTTTGCACCTGTAACACATTTAGATATTGCGCCAGCTGGCAGTGCCGATATGGTTTTAACATTTCGTAATGTACATAACTGGTATATGGGCAAAGATAAAAGCGATGCATTAAGTGCATTCCAAGCTTTTTATAAAGCCCTTAAACCAGGTGGTACATTAGGTTTAGTTGAACACCGTTTAGCTGAAGAGCGTGCTGATGAAGATCAAAAAACATCAGGTTATATGAAGCAGAGCTACGTAGTAGACCTTGCTGAACAAGCTGGGTTTGAATTAGTAGCAAGCAGTGAAATAAATGCAAATCCAAAAGATACAGCCGATCACCCTAAAGGTGTATGGACGCTACCACCAAGCTTAAGACTCGGCGAACAAGATGCTGACAAATATAAAGCCATTGGTGAAAGCGACCGCATGACGCTGAAATTTAAGAAACCGCTTTAAATAGGAATTTTCGCCATGAATGTTTTAGTCATTGGCAGCGGCGGCCGCGAACACGCACTTGCGTTTAAAGCCGCTCAAAACACCAAAGTAAATACTGTATTTGTAGCCCCTGGTAATGCAGGTACTGCACTTGAACCAAAACTTGAAAACGTAGCAATAAACGTTGACGACTTAGAGGGTTTACTTAATTTTGCACAGCAAAATAAGGTAGAGCTTACTATTGTAGGTCCTGAAATACCGTTAGTACTGGGTGTTGTTGATAAGTTTCGTGAACATAACATGGCTATTTTTGGACCAACGGCGGGCGCAGCTCAGCTTGAAGGTTCGAAATCGTTTACTAAAGACTTTTTAGCACGTCATAAAATCCCAACGGGCGACTACCAAACGTTTGAACAAATTGAGCCTGCCCTTGCTTATTTAAAAGAGAAAGGCGCGCCAATTGTTGTAAAAGCAGATGGTTTGGCTGCGGGTAAAGGCGTAATTGTAGCCATGACGGAGGCCGATGCCGAAGAAGCGATTCGCGATATGCTTGCGGGTAATGCTTTTGGCGATGCGGGAAGTCGTGTTGTTATTGAAGAGTTTTTAGACGGTGAAGAAGCGTCTTTCATCGTAATGGTTGATGGTAAAAACGTATTACCATTTGCAACCAGCCAAGATCATAAACGCGCTTACAATGGCGATGCGGGTCCTAACACGGGTGGCATGGGTGCATACTCACCTGCGCCAGTTGTTACTGATGAAATCCACCAGCGTATTATGAACGAAGTGATCTACCCTACGGTAGAAGGCATGGCAAGCGAAGGCCATCCATACACCGGCTTTTTATATGCAGGTTTAATGATTGACGAAACAGGCACCCCTAAAGTAATTGAGTACAATTGTCGCTTTGGCGATCCTGAAACTCAACCAATGATGCTACGTTTGCAATCAGATTTGGTTGAATTGATTGAAGCTGCTAACCGTGTAGAACTTGATAAAACAACAATTGAGTTTGACCCACGCGCAGCCGTTGGTGTTGTACTTGCCGCTAAAGGCTACCCTGGTGATTACCCTAAAGGTGACGCTATTTCGGGGCTAAAAGTGGATTACCCTGCAGGTGAAAAAGTGTTTCATGCGGGTACTAAGCAAAGTGGCAATGACGTTGTAACCGCAGGCGGTCGCGTATTATGCGCAACAGCACTTGGTAATACCGTTACGCAAGCGCAGCAGCGCGCCTATGAGCTTGTTAAACAAATTAGCTGGAATGGTATGGAATATCGTACTGATATTGCTTACCGTGCTATTGCACGCGAGCAATAGCTTGTAATACCTATTCATTGGTATAACCAATTAATTTAACTAAAAAAGCGCAGTTTCCCTGCGCTTTTTTAGTGCTACACTAATTAAAAGGTTTTTTGAAAGTACACAAACGTTGGAACTAAGAACTTTACGTTATCATGCAATTGCTGTTGCCATACTGATCTTTATATTTTTTATAATCAGTACATTGGCATCAAACCTTGTCGTGCCTACACGATATACAATTGATAAAACGGCTCCAATGTACCTCGATTACGCCTACTACATTGACGAAACTAAAACTAAAACATTCGATACCATCATTAACCAACTTGAATTACTTACTCATCAACCATTTTCAGATGTTCCATGGAGTTTTAGCCAGCAAAACTATTGGTTGTTTCTTGATTTAGAAAATAAAAGCCTTAACAAGCAAAATGTTGTGGCACATTTTGATAACCTGTCTCGTCCTGAAATGTGTTTACACATTTAGGATTTATTATGACCAAGTCAAATAATACACCGATCAAACGAACACAACGAGATTATTCATTAGGCTTTAAATTACAAGTTGTCGACGCTGTAGAAAAAGGCGATATGACTTATAAACAAGCCCAAAAAATTTATGGCATACAAGGTCGTTCTACCGTGCTTACTTGGTTAAGAAAACACGGTAAGATGGATTGGACTCAATCACCTAAGATAACTATGCCTACATCACCTAAAGCCAAAGAAAGTCCCGCTCAAAAAATCAAACGCCTCGAGCGAGAGCTTGAAGATGAGCACTTACGTAACCTGTTACTCAATGAAGTGGTTAATATTCTTGACGCTGAACATGGAACAAGCCTTCGAAAAAAGTATATTGCCAAGGAGCAAGAAGCCTTCAAAAGCAAAAAATAGTTAGCTTAGAACGTGCTTGCATGCTGCTTGCATATTCCGGAGCATCGTGAACAGTGATTCCGGCCCATCGTGAACACCCGTTCTGGTTTTAGCGTGAACGCTCATTCCGGTTTTATCGTGAACACTTTTGACTGATTTTCCGGAATCGGTGTTCA
>NZ_JASDCB010000090.1:0-11626 GCF_030408135.1 Pseudoalteromonas sp. APC 3691
CAAGCTCAGCAGGTAACTTACGTTTGCGAATACTTGCTTTATCGGTCTGCTCGAGCACATTAGAAATCCACTCAAGAGGGATATGTTTCTGAAATGTAGATAAAGAGTCAGGAGTGGCGAATATATCTGTATCAAGTAACCAATGACTAAGCATAAAAATACCCTCATAATCAAAAGATGATAAGGGTATTGTGAAGCAACCAAAAGATCGGTCAACCGATCAAAAATACCTTAACTGATCGGTGTTAGCTATAAAGCGGCTTTTTTGTATTTAGTTGGATGGAGCTTTACGCCCAACCTTCGTAGCGCTTACGACGTGACAGCACTATCGTTAATATAATACCTAAAAACAGGCCTAAAAACGCAATAGCACCACCGTAAGTCAGTAGCTGGCGTTTCTCTTTTGAGCTAGCAGCTTCTTTTTGAGTGCGCTCTTGCTCTAGCGTTGTTTTAAGCTTAGTAATTTGAGCAGATAACTGCAGATTTTGATCTGTTAAAGTTTGATTTTGTTCTTGTAGCTGTGGAAGTTCTATTTGAGCTTGACGTAGCTTTTCTTGCATAGTGCTCATTTCGCTACTTAGTGTTTTGTACTGTTGGTGTAAACCAGCTGTTTTAGTAATAAACTTAGTTTCTATCCAGCCTTCGCGGTCTTTATCATCTTTAATTTTTATAAAGCCGTTTTCTTCATTTGATAACAAGGTTAACTTTGTTCCAGCATCTACAGAGCCGAGTAGTCGATAATTTTTACTCGCCCCAGAGCGCATAAAAGTGTATAAATTATCGACAATATAAGCGGTGTTTGCATTCGTTGAATTTGCAGGTTGTGCTTCTTGTGCATAACTCATGAATGTGGTGGCTGTTAAAAGTAGCCCTAATAAACAATGTTTTAGCATTTATCTACCTTGTTGATCTAACTGCGTCCGTTATGAACGTGATTTTTATTTCACATAAGTAGTTAGATAGTATGGATTAAATAGATCAATAGCAAGACTGATATTGTAACTCAGTACGGTAACGCAGGAGTAGTTATCGAGTCCACTAGGTTACAAGCCTCACGCTATGATTAAATTGCTCCTAGATAGAACAAAATTTAATCCACAAAGGTCATCAGGCCCTAAAATAAGGTTAAAAAATTTGCATTGTTAAGGCGCTTTGTTTATTTTGAGCACTTATTTATTTTAAAGGTAATCCGCAAACCGAATGGATACTGAGATAGAACTGAAATTTTTGGTATCAGATGCCGTTATTCCACTGATCCCCTCATTAATTACTCAATTTGCAAAAACGGTGAAGAATAAACCGTCACGCAGTTTACAAAATGCATACTACGACACGCCAAGCCGAGAGCTTAGAGCGCTTGATATAGGGTTTAGAACGCGTTGTTCTGACAGCGAATGTGAGCAAACTATAAAGCTTGCCGGTGAAGTTGTAGGTGGCCTACACCAACGCCCTGAGTACAATTTACCAATTGAATCAAGTCGCCCTAATTTAATGGCGTTTAATGCTGACATTTGGCCTCATGGTATGCAAATAAGCGCAATCTCAAAAAACTTGTATCCAATTTTCAGTACTAACTTTATTCGTCGTACTTGGTTAATTGAAACCGAAAGTGGCGCTAAAATTGAAGTCGTACTCGATAAAGGTGAAATTGCGGCTTCGGGTAAAATTGAAATTATTAGCGAGCTTGAAATTGAGCTTGTTGAGGGCAGTCGTAATGAGTTGTTTGCGTTTGCAGATGTACTGGTTAGCCAAAACTGTATTCGTTTAGGATTATACTCTAAGGCTGCGCGTGGTTATCGCCTTGCTGATGAAAAACCTTTAAGACCAAGCAAATCTATTGGTTTTGTTCAATTACCAAAGTCGACTACCCAAGAACGTGCTTTAGTTGAAGCCATGAATTTTGGCATTCGCTTTGTGCAAAAGCACGAGCAATGCTATTTCGATAAGCCAAGTTTAAAAACGCTTAAACGCGTAACTGATGGCATTAGCCTAATACGCCATACTTTTTGGTTGTATGACGATATAGTATCCAAAGAAAGTACAGAGCATTTACGTACAGAGCTTAAATGGTTATTAAGTGAATTAGCGTGGGTAGAAAACGCGATTCAATTAAAAACGTACACGTCTAAACGCCATGCTTTTTATAAAAAAATTAATGCAGCTCCAGCACTTACACAAGTCATTGGTGATTTAAAAGAGTTACAGCCAAGCATTGACGATATAAATGCACTGTTTCATAGTGCGCGTTATAATCGTTTGTTACTGTCGTTAACTACGTGGTTAATTGATAAACAGTGGCGTAAAGATTGGGGGCAAATAGAGCTTCAAGCGGCTGAGCAAAACGTGTCGTCTATTGCCAATAGGCTTTTTAATAAAGACTGGAAAAACCTGCACGAATTACTCCCTAAAGAACAAACACTCGATGTCGCTTCGTATTTAAACCTGCGCACTCAACTTGAAAATAGTTTACTGAGCGGTAACTGCTTAGGATCGTTATTTGATAAAGAAGAACGCCTAGAGTTTAGGTTGCCTTGGCTTGATATTTCTCATGGTATTTATGAGTTAAGTACGCTTGAATATTTAAAGCAGCTATGTGCAGGGCAAGAAGACGAACAGCTTGCTAAAATCCAATCATGGCTTGAGCAAAAGTCTGAATATTTGGTCAGTGCCATGGAGCAAAGTCGCCTTGCTTCATTTGATATAGAACCTTACTGGCAAAAATAAATGATGCACTTTTGTAATAAAATTCAGTTGCAAAAGTGCTTATTCGTTATTCTTTTATTAGTTAGTTTTAACACTTACGCTGAGCCAACATGGCATTTGTATAAAAACAAAAATGGCGTAAGTGTGTATTATCAAAGCCACAGTGATAATACCTTTGAAGTGAAAGCGCAGATGAGCGTGAAAGGTGTATCCACCAATGAGTTTTTAGAGTTACTTAGCGATACCGATGCCGCACCCCAATGGCTCGAAAATGTATCTCAGGTAGAGGTTATTCAGCACATAAGCCCATCAGAAAATTTAGTGTACAGTTATTTTAATTCTCCTTGGCCTGTTAGAGATAGAGATAGCATTACTCATTCTTGTTATTCACAGTTAACTGCAAATAAAAGCCAATTGCTTATTAATGCGCGCCCTAATGAGCTGCCCCAAAATGATGGTGTTATAAGAATTACTACTTTAAATGCTCGCTGGCTACTTAGTGAGGACAAAGGCCGCCTTGATATTGAATACCAAGTATATGCTTTGCCTGATGGGTCAATACCTACTTGGCTAAGCAATAAGGTCGGATTGAAAAGTACTTACAACACATTTATGAATTTGCACCAAATGCTCACACATAAAAAATACACACCAAAACTACCTGTAATCAAAGCCGGTCAGTGCTAAATATCGAATATATAATAATTTTATGGTGTGTTGAGTAGTCTTTAACTACGCTTAAACAATAATGACACGCTATTATTTGGAGAATTGATGAAGTATTTAGTGGCTATATTATGTTTTATGCACAGTTCACTCTTATTTGCTCAAGAATATACCTTTGGTGTAGTGCCGCAATATGAGCCGCAAAAGCTAAATGCTATTTGGCAACCTTTGTTAAAGCAAGTAAGTAAGCAAACAGGAGTAACAATAAAGCTAATTACAGTTGAGTCTATTCCTGTATTTGAAAAAGCCTTTGCTAATGGCGAGTACGACTTTGCATACATGAACCCATGGCACAGTGTTGTAGCATATGAAAAATAGGGGTATTTGCCACTAATAAAAGATGCAGGGCGAAAGCTGCAAGGTATTTTGCTTGTAAATAAAAATAGTGGTATTGATAATTTAAGCCAACTAGAGGGCGCCGAAATAGCATTCCCTGCACCTAATGCATTAGGTGCGTCATTATTAATGAGAGCCGACTTAGCGTTGTTGTATGGGCTAACAATAAAGCCTGTATATGTTCAAACCCACCCTTCGGTATATTTAAATGTAGCACTGCATTCAACAATGGCGGGCGGTGGTGTAATGGGCACCTTTAAACAACAACCAGAAAGCTTGCAAAATAAACTCAAAATTCTTTATAAAACGCGTGAAATTAGTCGCCATCCAATTGTAGCCCACCCAAGGGTTGACCCTACAATACAGTTAAAAGTGCAACAAGCTATTTTAGATATTGGGCAAAGCGCAGAGCATAAACATTTGCTTGCAGGTATCCCAATTATTAAACCTAGTATTGCAACTTTAGCTGAGTATCAGCAGTTAACTCAGTGGGGCTTACGCTCTTTTTATGTTGAAAATTAGTGGGTTTCGTAGCCTAAGAGCACAAAGCTTTATTGTGGTATTGCTTTGTGGCTTGCTTATGGCCTGTCTTTTTATGTTTTACGCCTTACCGGAACAAGCCCGTTGGGTAAACGATGGCCTTTCAAAGGCTGCTCAGCGTTCTTTGGCGCAGTTATCGACTTCTATAACGACTCCGTTGTTAACTAGGCAATATGCAGAGCTATATGAAGAGATAGACAGTCAACTTCAAACTCGCCCTAATTGGAAAAGTATTAAAATTGTTGATGTTGATTCAAAAAACCAATTGTATCCGCTTGAGAATTGGGTTGGAGCAAATGAAAACGGCGACATGCTGTTATCTCAACAGGTGGTATTTTTAGACAAACCGCTGGCTAATATTAGCTTGGTTGTTAATTTTACGAATGAAATTAACGAATCTTCAAAACTTCATTACACCTTAATATATATACAATTTATTATTTTAGTTATCGTTTTTATAGGTTTAGCTTGGCTGGTGGATTACAGGGTTACATCGCCTTTGAGGACGCTAAAACTTGGGTTTTCACGTTTAGCCAAAGGCGACTTTGATTGCCATATAGATAAACAACAACAAAATGAAGTGGGCAGTGTAATAAATGCATTTAATAATATGGTTGATGAGGTTGCGAATAACCATCAAAAATTAAATGCATTACGAATTCAAGCTGAGTCTGCAAGTAAAGCAAAGTCAGATTTTATGGCCAGTATGAGCCACGAATTAAGAACTCCATTAAATGCAATTTTAGGCTTAGCCCAGCTGTATGGATATGATGAGAGTGCTAATAAAGTACAAAAAGAAAACGCGAAAAGCATTTATCAAGCTGGAGAGCATTTACTATTACTCATAGACGATGTGCTTGATTTAACAGCTATTGAGTCGGGTAATATGCAGTTTAGTTTTTCTTATGTGCCTATTAAAAGCATATTAGAAGAGTCAGTAGAGCTTGTCACTGAGCTAATTAAAGGGCAATCAATAACACTGCAAACTCACGGTTTTGAGTCCTTAGAAGGATTGAGTATTTATATTGATCAGCGCTGCTTTAAACAAGTGATGCTTAACTTGCTTTCAAATGCGATTAAATATAACAAACTAAATGGCAGCATTAATATTAATTGTCGGGTGTTAAGTAATAAACAATGCGAAATAGATGTAATAGATACCGGATGCGGATTTTCTCCAGATGACATTTCTCGCCTATTTAAACCTTTTGACCGCTTAGGCGCTGAAACCAGTAAAGTAAATGGAACCGGTATTGGTTTAGTGATAACGAAGCAGCTGGTAGAGCGTATGCAAGGTTCTTTAAGCGCGCAAAGTGAGCAGCACAAAGGTTCTTGTTTTACACTAAACTTTAACAGCTTTGAGCAAACTGACTTGCCAGCACAAGTGCAAGTACCTCAAATGATACTGCAAAGCTTAGATACAGTAACTCTTCCTACGCTTGAGGTTTTAGTGGCAGAAGATCAAGTTACAAATCAGCAAGTATTAAAACAGCAATTAACCATGCTTGGAGTGTGTTCTACTTTTGTAAGTAATGGGGAACAAGCCTGGGAAACTCTGCAAAATAAGCACTTTGATATTTTGTTAACCGACATTCAAATGCCTTTACTCGATGGGTTAGGGTTAGCCAAAAAAATACGCGAAAACACTCATTTTGATAAACTTATTATAATTGCAATTACGGCCAACATTACCAAAAACAATATAGATAATTGTTATGATTGTGGAATGAACGGCTTTTTAACCAAGCCCATTGAGCTTGTTAAATTAAAGTCGTTATTGATGGAGCACTCTCAAACAATGGTTAGTACATGTTCAGATAAATCTGATAGTGAAAATATAGCTTCAGATAGTTTTGATCAACTAGATATCACGTTATTAAAAGCAATGCTTGGTGATGATCCTACTGTGCACTGCATGGTGTTTAATGCGTTTTTACAAACGGCAGGGGAGCAAATTAAATTAGCTAATGCGTATGCTAAGAGTAAAAATTATGTTGATTTGGCTTTTCAGGCCCATGCCTTAAAGTCGTCGTCAAAATCGGTAGGGGCTATTAAACTGGCTGATATATGCCAGCAGATCGAAACGTATGCAGAAAATGAATCTATTGATAACAATGAAATGCAAAGTCTCGAGACCTGCTTTAACGATGTAGTAACGCAACTTAAAAGCTATTGTTTACGATATGAAAAACGCATATAAAAAATGGCTCATAAAGAGCCATTTTATGTTTAAAATATTTTAGTATTTAGCCGCTTCCCCTTTCTTAGGTAAAGCGTCCTGTATAAAGTCACGTAAATCGTTATTAGAGCTTTCTAAGTCAGCGTGGCGAAGGTACATCATATGCCCACTTCTGTAGCCTTTAAAGCTCAAACGGTCTTTCATTTTACCGCTTGGGTCTAATTGCCATAACGTATATTTAGCGTCAAAGTAATTGGTTGCACCATCAAAGTATCCTGATTGAATCATCACGTTTAAGTAAGGGTTTTGCGCCATTGCCAAACGTAGATTTTCGCCCGTATTATTACCGGTTCTATCCCATGGGTGAACATTACCAAATAAATTATATTTTACATCTGTTTTATAATTTAGCTCTTCACGTAAGTAGTGATTAATTGCAGGAGTGAAAGAGTGTAACCAAGAGGTAAGTTCAGCCCAGTAGTCTGGGGATTCACCTGCGCCTCGTTTATCTATTCCTAAATAACGAGAATCTAAGCGACCCACAGTTTGACCACGTTCACGTAGTAGCTCTTTCCAGAAAAACTGAGTTGGAATATCTAAGTTATTTTGCTCAACAAATTTTTCTGATAAGCCAGCGTAGTGCGCCATTTTTGTAATTATGCGTTGCTTTTCATCAGCATTAATAAAGCCACCCTTAGCAAGCGCTGGGATTAACTCGTTTACAGTAAATTCTTCAACTTCAGGTAATAATTCATCTAGATCTTTAACTTGTAAATCGGCTTTAAGTGCTTTGTGATACCAAGCAGTCGCTGCAAAGTAAGGTAGGCGGTTAGCGGCTTTAATCGGACCGTCGCGCTTGATACCAATATCGGTAGGTGATACGAGAACAACACCGTTTATGTACATCCACTGACTGTTTTGAAGCTCATGAGCGAGTCCAGATACACGGGTTGTACCGTAGCTTTCACCAATTAAAAATTTAGGCGAGCGCCAGCGCTGGGCTCTATTTACAAAAGTATTTAACCACTCAGCAAGGTATTTAATATCGGCATTAACACCAAAAAATAGCTCTTTTTGTTTTGCTCTAGAAGGCAGTTCGCCTTTTTCGTTTTCAAGTACGCGAGAATAGCCAGTATTTACCGGGTTTACGTAAACAATATCGGCAATATCAAGTACAGAATATGGGTTATCTTTTACACCATAAGGTTGAATTGGATAGCCTTCGTCATCAATTTTTAATACGCGAGGGCCAGTATAAGCAAGATGCATCCATACAGAAGCCGAACCCGGCCCGCCATTAAATGAAATAAGTAATGGGCGAGCTGTCCTGTCGTCAACTTTGTCACGTGTGTAGTAGGTGTATTGTAGTGTAGCAACCGCGTCGCCTTTATCATCCCATACAGGTTGTGTGCCTGTAGCTACGGTATAACTAAAACGCTGGCCATTAATTTTAGCCTTATGTTGGGTAACTACTTTGCTGTCTACATCAATACGACGTTGGTTATCGGCAAGCGTGCTTGTACTAATTATTAATGCAATAACGGTTATCGGTAAACTGATAATACGACTAAGCTTCATTAGGTGTCCTTATTATTGTTGATACATCATTAAAGATAAAAATGAGTTAAATAACAAAAGTATTGAGACTAGTGGCCGATAATACTGGTTAAGTAAGGTATTAATACATTGAAAGGCGCGTATTAATCGCTTTTATAGTTATTTTGGATTTACTTTCTTTATTTAGTTAATTGCAAAATTCAGGTATATTGCGGCCTACTTGTATTGATTTTTTATACAGGCTATCACCAAAAAATCTAACGGATTACGCTTTCAAGCACATAAGTGCACTCTACACCGGATGTTTATGACTAATACTATTGCAGTAATTGCGTGGTATTTGTCGTTTTGTGGTAAAACTAATTAAAGGTAAAGAGAAGCTTTATGCAAAGAGTACTAGTGGTTGAAGACAGTAAAGTAGTGCAGCAGGTACTTCGCCACTTAACTGCACAATACCTTGATGTAGCAATTGATTTTGCTTGGTCTTTAGCTGAATGTGCCACTTACGTAGAAAAATACGACTACACGCTTGCGTTAGTTGATTTAACTTTGCCAGATGCTCCTCACGGTGAAGTCGCAAAATATACTTTATCTAAAAAGATTCCTACGGTTGTTTTAACCTCAAAAATAGATGAGTACAAGCGCCAACAAATGCTTGAATTGGGCGTAGTTGATTATGTTATTAAAGATAATCGCGATTCTTACCATTATGCCGTTAAGCTCGTTGCGCAATTACTCAGAAATCAAGGCTGTAAAGCACTAATAGCAGATGACTCATTACTAAGTCGCTCGTTAATGAAGCAAATGCTAGAAAAGCAATTGTTTGATGTAACAGATGCCCACGATGGACAACAAGCACTCGAAATATTAAAAGCTAATCCTGATATAAAGCTACTTATGACCGACTACGCTATGCCCTCTATGGATGGCTTTGAACTAGTCAAAGCGGTACGTAATTTTAGAGGCCGAGACGACTTAGCAATTATTGGCTTGTCGGGCGCGGGAAAGCATGGCCTATCAGCACGGTTTATTAAATACGGTGCCAATGACTTTTTAACAAAGCCATTTATGAATGAAGAGTTTCATTGTCGAGTACTTCAAACAATGGAGCAACTGTCGTTAATTTCAGATATTAAAGAAAGCGCACATAGGGATCATTTAACAGGGCTTCATAACCGACGTTACTTTTATCAATATGCAGAAAAGCTCCTTAAAAGTAAAAACCAGAAAAATACTTTGGCATTGCTTGATATCGATTTTTTCAAAAACATTAACGATACATTAGGCCATGAAGGCGGCGATCAGGCTTTAAAGCAGGTTGGTTCATTAATCCGTACTACGTTTTCAAAGTTTACGGTTGCACGGGTTGGCGGAGAAGAGTTTGCCATAATATTACCTGAAATAGAGCTAGAACGCGGTCGTGAATACTTTGAAGCGTTTAGGAAAAAGATGGCTAGTTACGATTTTTCTATTAGCGATAAATCAATTAAAATTACCACGAGTATAGGCTTGGCTGACTTTCAAGACACTAGCTTAACGCAGGCAATGCGTGTTGCTGACAAAGCATTATACGAAGCTAAAAACCAAGGCAGAAACTGCGTGGTATAACCCTTCTTAAACAAAGCTAGGTACGTGATAAATATATAGAGATATAGCACGCACCAATGTAGCTGACTTGTTAAATTAACGCACCTAATTGGTGCGTTTTTTTTGATCTTGAGTTTGTTTTTTTTACTAAGTGGCTGTTTTTAATTGATATAAAATAGTGGCACAAAGGTTGGATTGTTTAACCCAATAGGATAACAATAAAGAGTCCGAGGGGGCCGCTATGAAAATGATTAGTGCAATCATAAAACCATTTAAATTAGACGACGTGCGTGAAGCACTCGCTGATTTAGGAATTGAGGGGATGACAGTAGTTGATGTTAAAGGTTTTGGACGTCAACGAGGTCATACTGAGTTATATCGTGGTGCAGAATACCAAGTAGATTTTATTCCTAAGATCAAACTTGAAATTGCAACTCGTACTGAAAATTGTCAACGCGTTGTTGAAGCAATCACTAAAATTGCATCAACAGGTAAAATTGGTGACGGTAAAATTTTCGTGTACGACTTGGATCAAATTGTTCGTATCCGTACTGGCGAACTTGACGAAGAAGCAATTTAAGGGGGTCTCATGGAAAATACAATAATAGAACTAAAGTTTTCACTCGATACCTTCTATTTTTTAATATCAGGTATATTAGTAATGTGGATGGCAGCAGGTTTTGCCATGCTAGAGGCGGGCTTAGTTCGCTCTAAAAACACAGCTGAAATTTTAACTAAAAATGTCGCGCTATATTCAATTGCATGTACGATGTTTTTATTAGTTGGCTACAACATTATGTATGTAGACAACGCCGAAGGTGGTTTTATTCCTTCAATAGGCGCTTTAATTGGTACACAAGCTGCCGATGCTGACCATTCTTTAGAATCTGACTTTTTCTTCCAAGTAGTATTTGTTGCAACCGCTATGTCAATTGTATCGGGTGCTGTTGCTGAGCGTATGAAACTGTGGGCTTTCCTAGGTTTTGCTGTAGTACTAACTGGTTTTATTTACCCTATTGAAGGTTACTGGACATGGGGTGGTGGTTTCTTATCTGAAATGGGCTTTGTTGATTTTGCAGGTTCTGCAATTGTGCATGGCGCAGGTGCAGCCGCTGCACTAGCTGGTGTATTAATCTTAGGTGCTCGTAAAGGTAAATATGGTAAGAACGGTGAAATATACCCAATTCCAGGTTCAAACTTACCACTTGCTACACTAGGTACATTTATTTTGTGGATGGGTTGGTTTGGCTTTAACGGTGGTTCTCAATTACTACTTTCGGATAAAGAAAACGCAACTGCAGTAGGCCAAATATTACTTAACACCAATGCAGCAGCTGCAATGGGTGCTATTGCAGCACTATTTGTATGTAAAGTACTTTGGGGTAAATCAGATTTAACAATGGTATTAAATGGTGCGTTAGCTGGCTTAGTTGTTATTACAGCAGACCCTTTATCACCATCACCATTAATGGCATGTCTACTTGGTCTACTTGGTGGTGCACTTGTTATATTTAGTATCATAGCACTTGATAAAGTTAAGATTGACGATCCAGTGGGTGCTATCTCTGTTCATGGTACGTGTGGCGCATTAGGTATTATGTTAGTACCGCTAACCAATGGTGATGCAAGCTTTGTTAATCAGTTAATTGGTTTAGTGTGTATTCTTGCCTTTGTATTTGTAGCATCATTTATTGTTTGGACTGTGCTTAATAAAACAATGGGTATACGAGTAACTGAAGAGGAAGAACTAAACGGTATGGATCAACACGATTGTGGTATTGAAGCCTACCCAGAGTTTGTTTCTGTTCGAAATAGCTAATAGTTTATTTAAATAATAGTGTGTTTACACAAAGCCCTACTTCGGTAGGGCTTTTTTTGTTTGCCCAGCGAAGCTGGCAAACCCGATAGGCTGAAAGATGCCTTATCACCCTGACTAAGGGGAAGATAATCTGAATGGCAAGGGCGTCACTGGCCAACGGTGGGGTCTGAAGGAAGCCA
>NZ_JASDCB010000091.1:0-11548 GCF_030408135.1 Pseudoalteromonas sp. APC 3691
AGGGATAGCCACGCGGTATGAAAAGCTTGAACGAAATTATCATTCAATGCTCGCTTTAGCATTTACTATGATGTGGCTACCAATGTGGGCTGATTGATATATGTACTACAAAGATCAACAGCCCTTAGTATTTTAAATTTATATTAGAGGTTTATTTGATATGTATTAATTTAATTAGATATTTGAATTGATTGATATTAATAACACATTATGAAAATTAGATAATTTTGTCCTAGCTGGTAAGACTAATAAAAATGAAACCTTTTCGATACCTAACTCTTTTAGAATATATACCTATCAGCCCTTTAAGTATTTCAGTCAAACAGCTACAAGATGATTTATCACAGCGAGGTGTTGAATTATCAACCCGCATGCTCCAGCGTGACCTGCAATCACTTTACGATCAAGGTTGTTTTGGTCTTGAAAAAGATATGCGAAGTAAACCTTATGGTTGGTCTATCAATGCGCAGTGGCGAGGTGGTAACGCGAAAAGAATGAGCAGCGAAGTGGCTGAGCATTATTTATTGTTAGAGCAGTTACTACCGCAATCAGTCCCGAGTGACGTTAAGCAGTCAGTGCATATCAAAGCAGAGCAGGCTCTTAAACGTTTTAATGGCCATGTGCCTGAGTGGCTTTCAACTCTGCCTAAGCCTTCTTTAAAAGTGAATATTGATAATCAGTTAGTTGAGCTAATTGAGCATGCAATTAAGCACAACCGTGCTGTGAGTGCCGAGCTTTTTAGAGTACTTTACGATGATGCACATTGGCTTAAGTTTGCTGAATTGAGTTTTTATAATTTAGTTGAACAAGGTGGCGTTTTAATGGCGCAGTTTATGGTGGGGTCGCTTCACGATAAATGCTATCAAATGCCGGTTTATCGCATTCGTAATGTACATGTACTACAAAAAAATCGTAGAGAACCGAGTGCTGAACAACTAAAAACGTTGCGCAGTGCTATTAATAAAGGCATGAACCAAGAGTGTATTGAGCTTATTGTAAAAGCTCCCAAACACTCTGCTGTTAATCAAGGATTTATTGAGCTTGGTGAGCTGACTGACAAGCAAAGTATTGATGAAAAAAACGTATTACTTACCTACCAAACTATTGATACCGAGCAATTAACCGATGAGTTGCTTAAATGTGCACATTGGCTTGAAGTGATTAAGCCGGAAAAGCTGAGACAAAGAATTATTTCTAAGCTTAAAGCGGCCACTACAAACTATCTTTAATTGATTTCAAACTTAGGTGCGTCAAAAGTTGACGCACCTATTTGTTATGCTCCTTTAAAAGTTAAGGAGTAGTTATGTTCCAATTAATTCAGCAAAATGATGGTTTATCAATCGGTGTATTTGGTATTGGTGGGTGCGGCTGTAATACGCTTAACAGTATTTTTGAGCAACGCGAGTCTGAACAGGCGCACTTGTACAGTGTTAATACCGACAAAGTGGTGCTTAAGCATACGCAAAGTGATGAAGCTGTGCTTATAGGTGCTGAGCTAACTCATGGTTATGGTGCCGGCGCCGACCCTAAAGTTGGTTTACAGGCTGCGGAAGAGAGTAAAGATCAGCTTTTAACGTTAATTAATGGCTGTGATATAATACTCTGTGCAACAGGATTGGGTGGTGGTACTGGGACTGGCGCAAGTCCGTATATTGCTCAACTTGCTAGTGAGCAAGGTAAACCCATTATATTTGTTGCTACATTGCCATTTAGTAGTGAAGGGCAATTTAGGAGTAATATAGCGCAAGCAGGTTTAAATGAGCTTAAAGAGCATGCTAATGCTGTTATTACTCTCCCAAACGATCAACTGATTGAAGTGCTAGGTAATGATATTGGTTTATTTGACGCCTTTAAGCATAGCAACCAAATACTTCATTCACTGATAAAATCATTAATAGACATGCTTTGCTTTCAAGGTTTGATCAACGTTGATTTGAATGATTTTGCCAAAATTATGGATTGCCAGGGTGATGCTGTACTAGGTGTTGGTAAATGCGATGAAGAAAGCGAGCTTACTACTGCACTTGATGGGGCACTTAACAATCCGCTGGTTAATCAGGTAGATATGTCATCAAGTACCGGTGTAATAATACAAGTTAATTGCAAAGATGAAATTTCTCTGGGCAGTTATAATCTCATTACCGATACAGTACGCCATCAGGTAAGCCCTAATGCGTTAGTTATTTGTGGCGTCTCTAAAATAGAGAGCTTATCAACTAATTATGAGCTGTTGATCATCGCAACCGGTGCAAGTGCTAAGATGATTGTTGAACCTTTCAATAAAGCGCCTAGTAGCGAAGTCGAACAATCGCCAGCTGCAAGAGCTAAACCCCAAACTTCTGATATTTTTGACATACCAGCGTTTATACGTAATCAAGTTCCAGCACCATCTGAAAAATAACTATTATTATATAGCTTAAAGGGTTGTTAGTTATTGCTTTCAGAGTCTGAATACATTTTTCAGTGAGATAAACCTATGAATGTATATTTAGATGATGAAAGAGAAGCACCAGCCGGTTGGTTACGAGCCTATTGGCCTGACGAAGTGATTGCATTTTTGAAGAGCGGCAAAGTAAAACAGCTCAGCCTTGATCATGATTTAGGAAATGATAATAAAGGCACTGGCTATGACGTTTTACTTTGGATTGAGCGGGCAGTGTTTATTGATGGTTTTGTACCACCGACAATAGCCGTTCATTCAGCCAATAGCTCAGCACGAATTAAAATGGAATGCGCAATTGCACAAATTAATTTACTGGCTAGGCATCAATGCTTGATGACACTACAAATGAGTCAAGCTCTAAAGTAGTCGCCACTAAGCCAAAAGCATCTGATATTTTTGATATCCCTGCTTTTATAAGAAATCAATCTGCACCACCTATTAAAAGCTCTTTATAGGTTTTGTAAGCAAAGAAAAAGTTGTATTGCAATATGTAAGCTTTACTCTAATATTTGCAAAGGGCGGCTCTTTTTAAGCTTTTGGGTTTGCTGAACTATCTTACCCCAGATAGTGGAATAAGCACTTATTGTGCTTTTGACTTTGGCGATGAAATTATTTGAATAATCTAATTTTAAAAATGATTTTTTAGTCGTTTTGTTTTTTAACTTAGCCTGTATTTTTACTTCTTTAAGTATTTCCTTCTCAAATAGGGAAAAGTTTTTATAAAGTGCTTTAATATCAGTGTTATATATTTTATTCGAGTGGTCATAATGTTTACTCATTGGATCGTGCTCTAAAACAGAGTGATGGAGCATTTTTTTAGACTCAATTTCAGCAATTGTTGATGACCCAATTTTTTTAGTTAGTACCTCTTTCATGTGCGATTTTAAGAAGCTGCGAAGTAGTGTTGGATATGCTCCGGCAGAGCCTTTTATATTTATGTTATCTCGCGAGGCCACGACCATGTCTTTTGGCGCATGATACTTAAGTGCTCGGTTTAAACTCTCTTTACTAATGGGTTTTGAGTCGTCTTTAACCTTGCAAAATAAGTAGGTGCGGTTTATGTCTGGGTTTAATTTTAACTCTTGCTTTATTGCTTTTTTCATCTCGGGTGTGAGTTGTATTTTAAACTCTTTTTGGTTTTTCATTGCTCCGCGAGCTGTATGGGTTGTTTCAGGAAACGTTAAAAATTTAGGATTATCTAAATCATCTATATACGATAGACGTAGGTTGCAAATATTTATGGGCCTTAGCCCTGTAAACATCATCAACAGAACAGCATTTATTAATGTATTATTTTTAGCTGTTTTTAGGTTTATGTATAGCTGAGAAATTAGAGATATATCAGTATATGCCTTACAAGGAATAGGCTTCGCCGTTCGAGAAGATATATAATTATTGTCTATCTCTAGGAATGGATTAGTGCCGTTATTATATTTATTTTTTGCGAACACCCACAGTTTTTTCATCTGCTCGAATTGCTTAGCCACATGCGGACCACTTTTCTCTGTTAGTAGTTGGTCAAGCGTGGTTTCTATTTTCTCAGGCGTAATAGTCTGAAATAACGTATTTTTACCAAATGCATTTTGAATTGCATTAAGGTAAGAGGTATATGTGGTTACTGTGGTGTCAGCTAACTTGCTAGGGCTATGTTTATTAATTGCCTGTAAGTTTTCTATTTGTTTACTCACTACAAATTCGAATGTGTAATTAGAGGTGTTCTTTTTGTATATTTCGGCCGCTTTTAATTTCGCTGCTGAAAAACTCATATCATTAGAATCACCAAGCTTTGTGTTTTTTATGCCATGTTCTTTTTTAAAATGAGTAAAAAATTTAATAATACCATCATGCTGGAATACAATTCTAATCTGATCTTTAAGCTGATACTTTGAAAGCCTTCTTCCTTTATCCTGCGATAATATAATAGTCGCAAGACTGGCTAGCTCTTCCATTGACTCGTCACTGTACGGTGGCTTAAATGCATTAAATTCAGCCATGCAAAGGTCACGACTTTTAATCGTGACCTCACATGGTTTTACTGAATTTAATACTGATGTTGCCATTAATACATAAGCCTTAAAAAAGTTAAAATCATCAAATAACTGATGAGGTATCGCTCTAATAAGGCAATGGTATGAAATTAATTTTTTTTACAAAAACTTTGGTAAGTCGAAATTAAACTTTTTTAATTATTTTTTGCTTTGGCCTCTTGGTAATTTAAATATCTCTCAACGACAGCTCTTCCTTCTTCGGTTAAGATCAAATCTTTTGCTACTCTGCCCGTATCACCAAGTGGCTGATTAATGAAGTTTACATAACTGCCTTTGTGAACTAAATGAGCTTTAATTCTATCTCTCAAGGCTTTTTTATCGTTATTTTCTTTTAGGTTTTTAGCTTGTTTACTTTGCATACCTGTAAGTCTGAGTTGTTGGCTTTCGAGTTCTTTCGCTCTTTTTAAAATACTGGCTTCATGAATTTTGAATACATTAAATTTGAGCTTTGTTGAAGTGCCAAATAGCTCTTCAGATTTATCATAATTCAAGCCGTTTGGATCGTCCTCTTTTCTGAGGTGATGCAGCGCGAGTCTGGTGAGTTCCTCTGCGTGTTTAAAATGATAGCCGTTGGCAACCATAATCGCTTTTGCGTTGGATTTAAAAAAGCTTCGGCACATTGTGCAAAATGCTCCCGCAGATCCTTTCATAACAATGTTTCTTTTATCTCCTTTTACTGCATCAACAGGGGAGTAATCTTTGATGATTTTGTCCAGCGACCTTTTAGCAAATGGTTTGTTAAGATCGCGAGGCTGAAGAAATATGTGAACAGGGTTACAGTTAGGGAGCGCATTTTCCATCCAGGCTCTTTGCTCTAAAATAATGGCGCGCATGGCTTTGGTTAAGGGCAGCTTATATTCTTTTTGGTTTTTCATTTCTCCACGAACTCCGACAACAGATGCCGGAAAGGTAATTAATGTTGGGAAGTGGATACTATTGAGCCACTCCCACTTCATTTGTGGAATATTAATAGGGCGTATACCTGTCAAAATCATGAATCGAGCTGCATTTTTTTGATGTACATTTGGTGCAGACGCGAGGTTTATCCACAATTCAGCTATTGAATCTAAGTCTGTATAAACTTGGCAAGGACGAGGGCTTTCTACACGGTCAGATACGTAAAAGTCATCGATATCAGCTGCTGGGTTTTTACCTGAGTTAAATTTGTTTTTAGCAAATCGCCATACTCTTCTAATTTGTGCAAAAAGCTCGATTGCTTGGTTATTGGACTCTGCCATGATAATTAAATCTACAATTTTTTCTAACTCTCCTGCTGTAAGAGACTGGAATGCACGCTTAAGCGGAAAATGATGCCTAAGCTTTTTTATTCTACATTGATATGTTCTGAGCGATGAAGCTGCAAACTTGGTGGGTGCGTTGTTATGGCGCTCAATTAGGCTTTTCTCGTAAGTATCAAAAACTGTTTTGACAGTGTGGTTGTTTAAAACTCCCTCCTGCATTTGAGCAGTGAGCTTACGCGCTTTTGCTATTGTTAATTCAGGTGCTTCACCTAACTTGGTATTAGCTATGCCAGATGATTTAGGGAAGTTAGAGTAGAAAATAGCAGCGCCAGACTTGGTGAAAATTAGTCGAATATGGTGTTGCGCTTCGTATTTCGATAACCTTTTAGTCCTACTAGGTTTAAAGCCTTGTTTATAAGTGCTTTTTTCTTCAAAAAATATGATGTGTTGAGCCAGCGTAGCACACCGATTTATGTGCTGCATAGAAAATGGCGGTTTGAGCTGGTTCCATTCTAGTTTTGCTTTCGTATATTGAGCTTTGTTAAGCGTTGATAAAGAGTACTTCACTTTGTTATAACCTATATAAATAAAGGCCTCGCGGCGATTTTTATTGATTGAGATCAACAAAGCAACAGAGAAAAATAGGCATAATTCGCGGCTGTAATTTACACCTAAAAATAAAATGGTGTGTTACGAATGTGTGCTACGATTAAATAAAAAATAAAGGTTTTTTATTGAACTACACTTGTATGAAAAGCAGTCAAAAAACATTTCATTTAAATCTATGTTTATGTTTTATAATGATTTTAATTGAAGGGGCTTAAAAGTGGCTTTACTCATAAATAGTAAGTGCATTAACTGTGATATGTGTGACCCAGAATGCCCTAATGAGGCTATTTATATGGGCGCTAAAATATACCAAATAGATGCAAACAAATGTACAGAGTGTGTAGGGCATTATGATAAACCTACTTGCGTAAGTGTTTGCCCTATTGACTGCATAAAGCCCGATCCGAATAAGCGTGAAAATTTGGACGATCTAGCAGAAAAATTTGTGCGGGTAACTGGCAAATAACTCGTCAGGTATTTTGCTAAGCAGCTTTTAATTTAGGCTAAAAACACTACTCACATTACTTATTTAGGTTGTAGCTAAGGTCCTCTGCCATGCATTTTTAGTTTCAATCAAATCTTATTACCTTCATTAATTATCAACTATATTGTGTTACCTTAAGGCTTTATAAACTCAAGCATTAATCTAAGTTTTAGATTGCATTCTATAGGAGTCTATTTTGGATATAGGTATTAACGCTATTCAGGCTGTATCTTCAAAACAAGCCATATTTATTAATGATGAGTGCCGAGTATTTGTAATTGGCGATCTTGATGGTGATTTACCGGCCTTAAAAAACGCACTTAATAACGTAAATTTTGATCCTGAAAGAGACACTTTGTTTTGCCTAGGCGATTTTGTTGATCGCGGGGATAAAACATATGACTTATTTACATACTTACAAGCCATTAGGGCATGTATGATATTAGGTAATCATGAGCATTTAATGTTGGAATCATTATTAAGTAATGATGAAGCGGCTTTTAAATTATGGACTGACAATGGTGGCAATTGGCACAAGTCGGTATCGAGTGAAAAGCTCAATGTTATGTGCGATGAGTTACTAACTAAGCCTCTTTCAATAGTACTTGAATATCGTGGTTATAAAATTGGGTTGTCTCATACATTTGCCCAATCGTGGGATTGGGAAAATTACCCTGATGATAAATCGGTGATTGTGCAATCTTTATTGTGGGATCGCGAAGTAGTTAAACAAAATAAGGTAGTTAAAAGTCATGGAGTCGACTTTTCAATACATGGACATAACTCAACTAAAGCACCTTTTTGGGTGGGTAATAGTTATCATATAGATACCAATTATTATGGTGGAAAGCCGACATTACTCGAGCTTTCAGAGGTTATTGCTACATTTGAAAAGTCATCTGATCTTTAGGGGTTTCTACTTTTTAAATATTATTCGGCAGCTTTGCTTTTTAAAATGTAAGCTGCTGACTACCACACCTAATTATCCCCTTTGTTTTTTCTATACACTCTATGATTTATGCACCGTAATTATTTTATTAAGCTATTAAATACAACAAAGCCGCTCTTAGTTTATTAATTGAGAGCGGCTTTGATGTGTGGGCTGGGTTTTAACTTTCATTTAATAGGTATAAATACAGTTAAAAGAGACGTTTATTTAATTTAATATTGTTGGTTAACAAACGGTTAAGTTTGGCTGTGTAGAATTGGGAACAATTTTGCCATTACGTGAATAATTTGCGTAAAAGGACTAACTTCTCGCTTTAGTTTTATGAGCAGATTTAAATGGAACAGCCTCTCACATGATAGTAGCAAGTATATACCCTTTCCCTTTTTCAACGTTTTGTAAGTCATCACTTTATGTATCAATTTTTTCTGCTTTGGGTTCTACGTGTGCTTTTGCAGCGCAAGAAAACGAAAACTCGCAGCACACAAAAGATATGGAAGTAATAGAGGTACGTGGCATCCGTTCAAGTATGGCCGAAAACTTAGATGTAAAACGCATGTCTGGCTCAGTGGTTGATGCAATTACAGCGGAAGACATTGGGAAGTTCCCTGATAAAAACGTTGCGGACTCTCTTCAGCGTGTACCTGGTGTGGTAATTGAGCGTGACGGCGGAGAAGGTTCATCAGTTAGTATTCGTGGTTTGTCGTCGGCGCTAACTTTTACACAGCTTAATGGTAATTTTATTGCGTCTTCTCCGGGAGAGCCTTCGCGTTCGTTTGATTATGCTTTGTTACCGTCTTCGATGATTGAAAGTGTAGAGGTTTATAAATCGCCAGAGGCACGCTTAGATGAAGGAGGGGTTGGTGGTACTGTATTAATGCATAGCCGAAAGCCTTTGAGTATGGATGCAAACTCAGGTGTATTTAATGTAGAGAGTACTTACGCTGATGTTACAAAAGAGTACGAACCGCAGTTTACGGGTTTATATTCATGGAAAAACGACAACGAAAACTTTGGTGTATTAGTTGGCTATACCTATCAGGAACGAACAAACAGGACACTTTCGGGAGGAACTGATGCAAATGTATGGCGCTACACTGGCGGTGGACAACCTACAGATATAAATGGTAACGCAGTTAATAACAATAATGGTTGGGATACTATTAATGATGCAAACGGCAACAGTTACGATGGTGTTTGGTTTCCACAAGTTGTGCGAGGCTCAGTTCTTAACGAAAAACGTGAGCGCGAAGGAATTCAAGTTAGTACACAGTGGCGACCAACAAATCGTTTAGAGCTTGGATTTAATTACTTTGGCTTTACACTCGGCCAAGACAGGACTGAATCTGTGATTGATATACCTGAGTGGTCTTTAAATTCTGATTTTTTAACTGATGTAAATCTTGATGAGTCGGGAAGTATTGTTACTGGTATGCAATACGATGCGATGGCAAGCGGTATTGAAAGTGATATGCAGTTTCCGTGGATGCGCGGCAGTTATGTATGTGAAGAATCCACCTCCGATACCTTTGATTTTAATTTAACTTATGAAGGCGATAATTTTAAAGCGCGTTTTGTTGTGGGTAATACAAAATCAGAAGGGGGGCCGGAAGAAAGCAGGGAAGCTGCATATAAAAGTTCAAACGCGGGCGAAAACGCCACTGCTATTCAAAATGCTGCTCAAATGGCAGGCTGGTCACTCAACCAAAATAATGTATCACTTAATATTGACCCTAATACACTAGCTAACTTGCAAAGTGGAATTGGAGGCGGTCGTGATGCGGGCTCTTCAAACTCAAGTTTTGTACGCAGTGAGTTAGAAGAAGATTATTACCAAGCTGATGTGGATCTTTATGTTGATTGGGGCTTTTTAAAAACAATTAGAACCGGTGTCAAATATCGTAACTCCACGCTTCATCGTGAAACTGGCAATACCTTCTTTTTAGATCCTAATTTTGATATTGCTGCGGGCGAAGCAAGCGAGCAAGGTATTACGCGTTTCGACAGCTACCAATGGAATGGTGGAATGCCATTAGCTCAAAATGTATTTACTAGTGAGAGTAATATTGTTGGTGGTTTTGATATAAACCAAATGCCAAGTATCGACTGGGATAAATATCGCGATATGGTCACTGCTAGCTATGTACCTTATACACGTATTGAAGATAACTTTGTTTACGACATTGAAGAGAAAATATCTGCTTTTTATATTCAAGGCGATTTTGAGTTTAGTGAAGTAAGAGGTAATTTGGGCGTGCGTGTTGTGCAAACAAAAACACTTACTTCATCTACTGACTTATATACCTACCAATTAGATCACACAAATGACGAAACAGGCGAGCCAGTAACTGGTGACGCACGCTTTGTAGAAGACTATCAATTAGTCACTCAGCAAAACGAAGACACTCAAATACTACCAAGCTTTAATATAGCGTGGGATGCAACTGACGATTTAGTTATTCGTGGGGCAATAGCAAAAGTAATGTCTCGTCCTGATTACAGCGATTTAGGTGCGCAGCAGCGTATTACGTTCGTATCGGATGAATGGGCAAATGATAGAGCTGCATTTAATGAACAGCCAGGTTTTAGCGGCAGTGGTGGTAATAAAAACTTGAAGCCATTTGAATCGGTGCAAGCTGATTTATCTATTGAGTATTATTATGCAAAGGGTTCTGCGGTTGGATTGGCACTTTTTCATAAGAAAGTAGATAACTTTGTTGTGCCACTGGTGATCGACGTAGAGCAAAACTTTGCCGGTAAAAATAATATAGTAGATGCAGGAACCATTAATATAGCTCCGTATAGCACTGTAGGTAATGGTACCGATGCAATATCTAAAGGCGCGGAAGTATTTATTCAGCATGCGTTTGATAATGGTTTTGGTTTTTACGCAAACTACACTTATAACAAAACTAACAAAGCAGATGTAACCGTAAATGGTAAAGAGTTTGGTCAATCGGCATTAATAGGCAGTGCAAAGTATCAGTACAACACCTCTGTTTATTATGAAGGTGACGCTTTTAATGTGCGCGCTTCATATAACAAACGAGGGGAGACAGTATTAGGCCTTAATAGTGGTTTAAATGTATATCAAGATCCGTACGAACAGGTTGATGTTAATGCATCGGTTAATTTGTATGAAGGGCTAAGCTTAACAGCTGCTGTTATTAATTTAACTAAGTCGGAATCGGTAACGCGTTTAGGTGATGATACAGATGCACGGTTACTTAATACAAGCTATTCAGGGCGACGCTATTACGCAGGCTTTAATTATAGTTTTTAATTAACGGTATACGTAAGACTTTATTAAACGCCAACTAAAAACTGTAGTTGGCTTAGCCTAACGCACCTAATATTGTAGTTTTATGTATGCACATAGTTTAACTGCTCATATATTGGTGGTTTAATAGGCAAAAAAAGCCCCGCAGCCCTTTATTTGTATAGCTTTCATACTAAATTCATTTAATTGTCAAAAAGCTGAAATAAAACATTGACCCCCGCTCGAATCTCCCTATAATGCGACCCCACTGAGACGGGATATGGCGACGCGCAGCGGACAACGCATAGCGAGGCACGAACTACTCAGAGAGTTAAATAAAACTTCGGTTTTAAATTGTCGAAAGAAAGTTTAAAACTAAGTGTTGACTCGGAAAATAAAGGGTGTATTATTCGCATCCCTTGAGGCGCTAAAGCGACTCAAAACGTTCTTTAACAATATAAAGCAATCATCTGTGTGGGCACTCGTACAGATTGAGTTCTAACAGCCAACCTACTTAG
>NZ_JASDCB010000092.1:0-11538 GCF_030408135.1 Pseudoalteromonas sp. APC 3691
AAAAGTCACATCAGCAATAAAACCTAAAGAATAATAACAACACCAGAAAAATATCGCGATCGCAGCCTTCGGCTGCTCAAAAATAGTAAACCCTACAAAAAAGCAGGGTTTATCGTCAATCTGAAGCGCCTAAGGCGCTTTTTTTGTGTCTGGATTAAATACAGTTTAACTCTCATTATACTTTTTAAGTACACTCTGCAGTGTATCAACGAGCGCTGTAAAATCATTTGCACTGCTTTTTTGGGTTCTGTGTAGAAGTGCTCTGTCTAAATTTTTAGCCGATTGCGCAATTTCATCCAAACCAAACATTTGTGCAGCCCCTAAAATGCGATGGCTATCTTTTTGTAGCGCACCTAAATCTTCGCTTATAAAATGCTGGGTAATCGTTTCACTCTCCAAAGCAAAGCTCTGCTTGAAACTAATCACAAGATCGCTCATATCAACTTCATTTTGCTTTATAATTGGCTGATCTTCTGCATTATGTAGGTGATTAGAGAGCGCTTTATAAAATGACTCTTTGTCTATCGGTTTACCTAAGTAACCTGTAAACCCTAACTCTAAGTAACTATCTACTTCATGACTCATAGCATTTGCTGTTAAAGCAAAAATAGGCCGTTCAAAACCACACTGTTTCAATAGTTGAAAAGCTGAACGCCCGTCCATCACTGGCATTTGAATATCGAGTAATACTAAGTCAGGGTATTCTTTTAAGCACTGCTCTACCGCTTGCTCACCATTTTCAACAGCAATAACCTCGAGTCCCATTGAGCGTAAATAGCGGCTTATTAACCTACGATTATCAGGATGATCCTCCGCAAGTAAAACACGACCCGCCAATCGCTTATTTTCCTTAAAAGTACTTTGAGTTTCAATCATGCTTTGCGATTTATTTACTTCTGCGCACGGTAAAAAGAACGAGAACTGACTGCCCTTTTTGTATTCGCTTTGTACGCTAATATAACCGCCCATCATCGCGGCTAATTGTTGCGATAAGCTAAGACCTAACCCTGTACCACCAAAGCGACGGCTAATGCTGTTATCTGCTTGGCTAAAGCATTCAAAAATAAGCTTTAACTGTTTAGAGCTCATACCAATACCGGTATCTTTTATAATAATAACCAGCCCTTGATCACTCTTATTTAAAGCAATGATGATCTGGCCAGCGTGAGTAAACTTAATAGCATTGGCACACAGGTTTATAAGAACCTGCTTTACGCGAATCAAATCGAGCTTAGTGTAAAACTCATTACCCACTTGATTGTCTAAAATAAGGTGTAGATTTTTTGCTTTTGCTTGGGTAATAAACATGGCATGTACATCACTTACGAGCTCGACAATATCAAAGCACGAAATATTTAACTCTAATCTATTGGCTTCAATTTTACTTAAATCAAGTACGTCATTTATTAAGCTTTTTAAATGGTCACTGTGACGCTGAATTACTCTTAATTCATCTTTAAGTGACTCAGGCTCATATAATTCATTAATTAAGGCATCTGTTTGCCCTAAAATAGCCGTTAGTGGAGTGCGAATTTCGTGACTAATATTAGCTAAAAACTGGCTTTTAACATCGTTGGCTTCTCTCAGCTCTTGTGCAATTGCCTGCAATTCTGCAGTACGTTGCGTAACTTGTTCTGTTAACTGCTGCTTAGCGCGTTTTTCTGCACCACGACGGTAAAGTGCAATACCCGTTACTACAACTAAAAGTAATAGTAAAAAAGAGAATAAAGTAAGCTGAGAACGCTGCGACATTTTCAGTTCTTGCACACGGCGATCTTGTTTAAGTTTTTCTATTTCCTGGTTTAATTGCGTTGCTTTAAATTGATGCTGAAGCACCGCTAGCGCATTAATAATTGCCGTACTTCTGAGTTTTCGCAGCTCACTAATGTATTTTTGTTGCAAAGCCATTGCACTTGAATAATCGCCTTTACTCGCTTCAAGAAGTGCTTTGGCCCCCAAGCTTTCCCTAATTATTCGCTCACTGCCGTATTCATGGGCAAGTAAAATAGCTCGATCTAAATTTATTTGAGCCTCATCTAAATTGCCCTTAACAAACTGAATCTTAGCCAGCGCATGTAACGCATTAAGCTCTAAATTATGGTTATCTATTTTAAGCGCATAGTACTCACCTAATTTAGCTTGCTCGTATGCTTCATCAACTTTTTTCAATACTAAATTAGTATTTGCCAAATTAGTATATTGTGTAGATAACTTATTGTAATCATTAGCTGAAATATAATAGCGCAGCGCTAGCTGGTAATAATGCAGTGCTAAGTCAAATTGGTTGCTCTCCATATGAGCAACACCCATATTGTTATATACCTGCGCAATACCGCTTTTATCATCTAATCGCTGATAAACTTTAAGTACATCTTGATAAAGACTAAACGCACTATCGTAGCGTGATAAGCGTATATAAACGCCAGCTATATTAAGTAGTATATCGGTTTGATCTTGTTCACTGCCGTGCGCTTCGTAAATAGCTTTTGCTTTTAAATAAAACTCTAGAGTATCGCCTAACTTGTTCATATTAAAATAGGCCAAGCCAATATTATTTAGTAAATTTGCTTGTTCAAGTAATTGCTCATTTTTTTCAGCTAATACTAGGGTACGGCTGTATTCAATAATGGCTTTTTGAAATAAACCTTGATAGAAGAGCACCACACCTTGCATTTTAATTGCACGAAAGTGCTCATCAGGAAAGAATGTATCTGAAGTATGTTGTTCTAGTAATTTAAAATAGTGTAAAGATTCTTTAAAATTATCAGCCGATAACGCACTATTACCCAATGCCGAATAAACAGCGACCCGCTCTTTTTTGGAGGCATCTTTATTAGTAAGTAGCATGTTTGCTAATTGTAATTTAGGCTCCCACTGCACTTCGTTTTTGAATTGCTCAAATAAAGAATCAGTATTTTGGGCATAGCCAGGAGCTATTAGTACACAGCATATAGTAAATAAGAGGCATTTTAACTTGCCCAGCATAATTTTAATCCTTCAAACCGTTACTTATATCAGTGTAATCTTTATTGAAGATACACCAACTACTAGGGCCTAAACAATGCTTAACCCACTGATTGATGAGATTTTTGAGCTAATACTAACAAAGCAGGTTTGGCAAGTTCATACTTTAGCAGCAGAACTGACCACCCGTAGCGCTATGACCACTCTCGATAAAAGTCCTGAACGTGATTTATTTAAACGTAACTTTTTAATTATGAATGCACTGTACCAACTTAAGGCACAATTACGCCCTCAGAGTTTACTCATTTCAGCTCTGCATATCGAGCTTTTAGAAAAAGGAGATAATAGTTTAGTAACAACAAGCGAGAATTTGCGAGATTATTATTTAGATTGGCATAATTACGATACTAGTGAAGAGCAGATTGATGAGCTTTTAAATAGCTTTTGGCGTCAGTTTAAAACGACATCGCCACAACAGGCTTTAAATGAAAATGAATTTAAAGAGTTGGCTTTAGAATGGAAGTTACCTGAAAATTTTACTCTTAAAAACGTTCAAAAGCGCTGGAGACAACTTGCGTTACAAATGCACCCAGATAAACCAAGTGGGTGTGAAGTGAAGTTTAAAAAAATAAAATTACAATACGAGCAGCTAAAGGTAGCTGCTCGTTAATCTATTAATTTAGAAGTTTAAATTAACGAGTAAGGCGACGAGCGCGTATTTTACGCCCTTTAATGTTGCCTTCGGTTAGTTTGCGAAGTGCTGGTTTTGATGAGTTACGTTCAACAGCAACAAATGCTACGTTATCAAGTACGTTAATTTTACCTACTTGACGACCTGCAACCCCATCCTTACCTGTTAGAGCACCAAGAATATCGCCTGCACGTACTTTTTGCTTTTTACCTGAATCAATCATCAAAGTAACCATTTCAGGTCGGTACGGCGGTTTATCTAATAAATTAAACGGCGGCATTTGTTCTGGAGTAATATCACGCTCGTAATGATCGCCAATTTGTGCAATTTTAAACGCTTCAGCTTCACCGTAAATAGAACAAGCAATGCCCTTTTTACCAGCACGCCCAGTTCGGCCAACACGGTGAACATGTGTTTGCGTGTCATGTGCTAAATGGTAGTTAATAACCATATCCATGTCATCAATATCTAAACCTCGTGCAGCAACATCGGTTGCAACAAGTATTGAAGCACTTTTATTTGAAAAGTGAATTAGCGTACGTTCACGATCGCGTTGCTCTAAGTCACCGTGCAATGCAACAGCGCTGAAGCCTTCGTCAGCTAAATCATCACACACTTGTTGAGTTTCTACTTTGGTATTACAAAATACAACACAGCTTTGTGGTGTAAATTTAAGAAGTAATAACTTAAGCGTTGGATAGCGCTGCTTATTGTTATCCATTTTGTAGAAGTACTGCTTAATTGTGCTTTTTGCTTGCTCTTCTTCTACTTTAACCATTTCTGGGTTTTTAAGTACACGCTTAGCAATTGCTTCAATGGCTCTTGGGAATGTAGCACTAAATAACAATGTTTGACGATTTTGTGGAATACGCTCAATAATTGCATCAAGTGTGTCTTGAAAACCCATATCAAGCATTTGATCGGCTTCATCAAGCACCAATGTTTCTACATCATCTAAGCGTAGAGTACCTTTACGAATATGGTCATCAACACGCCCTGGCGTGCCAACAATAATATGTGCACCATGTTCGAGCGAGCCTATTTGCGGGCCGATTGAAACACCACCACATAACGTCAATATTTTAATGTTATGAATGCCGCGCGCTAATTTACGCATTTCTACCGCAACCTGCTCGGCAAGTTCGCGAGTCGGACACAAGACTAAAGATTGAATACGAAAGCGTTTTACGTTTAATTTAGCTAACACACCCAAACTAAACGCAGCAGTTTTACCTGAACCGGTTTTTGCCTGAGCAATGATGTCTTTACCAGCAAGTACAGGCGGCAAACTTTGTGCTTGTACGGGTGTCATGTGGGCATAGCCAAGTGTTGATAAGTTATCAACGAGTCCAGCTGGTAAAGCCAAAGATGAAAAAGCAGTTGAAGTCACAGTAAGTTCCATAGCAATAAAAATAACGTGGGGGAAAGCCCCACTAAATATGCTGCTAATAATAGCAGAATTCGTAATTAGCAACCATTAACAAACACATAATAAAGCACGTTAACAAAAGGTGTTGAAAATGATAGTAGTTTGCATTAAGATCGCGATTGTTTTTTACATATCACTGCTGGAAGCAAACAATGAAACTGAATTCTCTTTACATAGCACTGTTAGCAAGCATTACAACAAACACATACGCAAACACTACTGACCTTGAGCGTATAGAAGTAAAAGGTAGCTACTTTAACGATTACAAAGTAGATAACGCTAATGGCGCAATGAGAACATCAGCTTCATTACTTGAAACCGCACAATCTGTAACCGTAATAACCGACACTATTATTAGTGAGCAACTTGCCACTACCCTTGGCGAAGTACTCACAAATGACGCAAGCTTAACTGCAGGCTCACAACAACGAAATCGTGAGGTATTTAACTTACGTGGGTTTGAGCTAAGCTCATCAACAGGTTATTTACGTGATGGGCATCAGCATTGGTCGCACTACCAACAACCAATCGAAATTTTACAACAAGTTGAAGTAATTAAAGGCCCATCGAGCATTTTATATGGTCAATCAGGTCCGGGTGGCTTGGTGAACATGGTTACTAAAAAGCCTACAGCACAAACATTATTTAATGCCAGTGCCGATGTAGATCAACATGGCTCAACGCGCTTTATGGTAGATGCTGCAGGCGCCTTGACTGAATCTGAAGATTTACGTGCTCGCGGGATTTTAGTTAAACAAGATGTTGATTACTGGCGTGAATACCAAAACGGTGAAAACCGCGAGCGTGACCGCTTTTTAGGTGCTTTAGTTGTAGATTACGATATTAGCGACAACGCATTAGTACGTGTGCATTACGACCGCACGGACGACGAAGCAGGTTTAGATACGGGCGCATGGATAGACGATAATGCCAATGTAATTGGTGATGATAAAACAATCCGTGATATGTCTTGGGCGTTTACCGATATAACCGTAGAAAACCTAGGTGTAGACCTAGAAGTATTTTTAACCGATAACTGGCAAGTAAAGCTTGGCTATAACGAACAAACATTTGAACGCCAACGCTTTGAGTCAGCACCGCGTATGCCAGCTGGCTTTGCTGAAGGCGATAGTTATGAATCTCGCCCTTACGACCGTTTTGACGATTGGCAATTTAAAACTGCATTTATTGATTTTATTGGTGAATTTGAAACAGCTGGTATTCATCACCAATTCCTAGTTGGTGCTAACTCGCTTGATTACTACTACGGGCAATTACGCACAGCACTGCCTAAAGAAGAATACCTTTACTATTCAGCAGGTCAAGACGAGCCATCTCGTCCATCAATAAGCTATAAAACAGATGATACAATAAGCGAAACTGAATACGACTACTACGGTATTTACGTCCAAGACTTAATTTCGTTCTCACCAGAGTGGCAATTATCGCTAGGTGGCCGTTACGATAAGCAAACGCGTGAAGGCCAAAATAACGAATCATTTGTACCAAAAGTAGGTGTGCTTTATCACCCAAATGCTTCTGCAACTATATACGCTAGTTACTCAGAAGGCTTTGAGCCACAAAATGAGACCATCACCGACGAAACTGATATTAACTTCGGTATGGAAATAGATGCTGTTACCTCTGAACAAAGAGAACTTGGCATAAAATGGCAACTGCTTGATGACCGTTTACTGCTTAGTGGTGCCGTTTTCGATATAAGTAAAAATGGAACGCTGGTCACTGCAGACCTTGAGGCTCCTATTGGCTCAGTTACAACCGAGACAAATCAGGTTGGCGAACAACGCCACAAAGGCTTTGAAGTTGCAGCACAAGGCGCTGCAACAGATCGTTTATTTGTAATGGCCTCTGCGATGTATTTAGATGCGAACTATGAAAGAGCGAATGAGGAGCTGCAAGGTAAACGCCCAACCGACGCACCTAAATGGTCAGCATCTCTGTGGACTCGTTATGAGCTAAATGATGCGATTGCTTTTAACGCTGGTGCTTTTTATGAAGGCGAGCGCTTTGCAGATAGCGATAATACAATTACTAAAGATGCATATACACGTGTTGATGTAGGCGCCACTTATAAGTTTAACTTAAGCAATACCGATATTAACTTACGCCTCAACATCGAAAACTTATTTGATAACAACTATTTAGGTGGTGGCAGCACGAGTAATGTAACTGTTGGCGAGGGTACAAATCTTCGTTTAGCAGCGCAATTTAGCTTTTAAATAAATGCCTTAAATAACAGTGTTAAAATATAGCCCGCGTACATTTACGCGGGCTTTTTTTATATCTAAACGTTTATACCTAACAGCATTAAACCTATTACAAAGCCTATTCATCTCATCTATTTTTTATCATGTTTGTTACATGCTCTAATAGCGCTAATTATTAAAAAGGCCTACCCAAATGAAAAAATTAATTACCGCACTGCTGCTTACTAGCAGTATGGCTGCAAACGCTAACAGCGCCGAATTTACCCAAAAGCAATTACAACAAGTAGACGAAGTGCGCACCTCTGCACTAAATAGTGATTTAAGTTATAAATTACTAGAGTCATTAACAACTGAAGTAGGCCCACGCCTTCCCGGTACCGAAAACGATAAAAAAGCCGTGGCATGGGCTCAAGCCAAATTTAATGAACTGGGCTTTGATAAAGTATGGCTAGAAAAAGCCACGTTTCCTGAATGGCGTCGTTATAGCGAAAGCGGAAAAATACTAACACCAAGCGAGCAACCACTGCACTTAACTGCATTAGGTAACAGTATAAGTACGCCAAAAGATGGGATTACAGCGCCGGTTGTATTATTCGAAACACTTGATGAATTAAAAGCCGCACCGGCGAACAGTTTAAAAGGTAAAATTGCATATATTAATTACCGCATGAACCGCGACATAGACGGCAATGGTTACGGACCTGCTGTAAAAGCACGAGGTACAGGCGCTATAGAAGCGTCTAAAAAAGGCGCTGTTGCCTACATGATGCGCTCTGTTAGTACCGGGCATCATCGTTTTGCACACACCGGTGGTAGTTACTATAAAGAAGGTGTTACAAAAATACCTAACGTAACCATTGCTAACCCAGATGCAGATCAAATAGCACGCTTAGTCGCTTTAAATAAAGACGTATCGGTAAATATTAATGTGCAAACCGAAAGCCTTGGTGAAGGCACTGGTTATAACGTTATTGGCCAATTTAATGGTACCGAAAACCCTGAGCAATATGTATTAATTGGCGGGCATTTAGATTCTTGGGACTTAGGGACTGGCGCATTAGATGACGGCGCAGGCGTTGCACTAACAATGGCAGCCGCTAAACATATTAGCGATGTAAAACGTCCTAAGCGAAGTATTCGTGTGGCACTTTTTGCAGCTGAAGAGCTAGGTCTTTGGGGTGCAAAAGCTTATTTTGCAGAGCATAAAAACGAGCTAAGCAATATTGTTGCAGCCGCTGAGTCTGATTTTGGCGCCGATGTTGTATATGCTTTTGAATCAAATGTAGATGCCGCTTCGCTTCCTGTAGTACGCGCTATAGCAAAAGAGCTTGCGCCATTAAATGTTGAATACATTGGTAAAAACCAAGCGAATGGCGGCCCAGATCTAATTCCGCTTAAAAATGCAACATCAGCACCTATTTTTGAACTTGCTCAAGATGGAACAGATTACTTTGATTACCACCATACAGCTGACGATACGCTTGATAAAGTAACACCTGCTAAGCTTCGTCAAAATACCGCTGCATATGCTGTATTTGCTCTAATGGCTGCCGATGCAAAAACCACTATCAAGCCTAAAGCTCAAAATAAGTAATAACAGACATACTTACTTACAGTTTGTAGCTTTGACTAACACGCTTCTTGTTTTACCTTTAGGTAATTAAACAAGGAGCGTGCTTTATGTTACTTTTCAACACGAGTGAATCATTTCCACATTTTGCACAAATAACACGCTGCCCTCACTGCCAGAGCGACGCCTACCATTTAGTAAATAAAAGCCGCTATTTACGATTTAGCATTTTACCTATGCTTGCCTTAAAATTAAGCTATAAACGCGAGTGCTATCAATGCGGAAAAAGCGAACCGGTTAAAATACCGCAACTACCGTTAATAGAAAAACTAAGCCTACCTAAATACTTTATTGGCGTCTTTTTATTGCTTTGGATTGTTTCTTTTTTTTATCAACAACACCTTGATACCGAGACTCAAAAGCAAAGCTATTTGAATACACCTAAAATATATGACACCTATTTAGTACACGCCGACAAATTTACACACGAACCCTGGACCCTAACCAATTTAAAAATTGCTCAAGTTTTAAGTTTTGATAAGCAGTTTATTACCTTTCAGATAAGCAACTACAGCTATAAACGTAATAATAGTATTACCTTGGCAATGCGTACCAGCCAACTAATTCAAGACAATTACTTCTCCACTAAAACAATCACCCTCCCTCGTGATGAAGTAAAGCGTTTGTATAAAGACGAAGCTATTTATGACGTGCTGCGACCTTATGCCAACAGCCTTTATGGCGGGTTTGTGATGTTTCCTCCCAAACCTAAGCCACTATATAAAGGTTTAAAACTCGATAAAAACAATCAACAAGGCATTAATTATTTTAAAGATGGTTTGTTTATTGAAGCATTTAATAGCTTTAAGCAAGCTGCTGAAGCGGGTTCTCAATGGGGGCAATTAAATTTAGCGCAAATGTATCGTGATGGTCAGGGAATAGCTCAAAATTATCAACAAGCTATTTATTGGTATAAAAAGGCCATTGAGCAAAAAAATACTAAAGCACAATTTGAATTAGAATCGCTTTGTAAAATAGCTAACTGTGAATGAGTGAATTTAAATATAGCTGGCGCAACAAGTACGCCAGCTATAAACTATTTTTTAAATAACTTTGTATAACTTACATGTATGAGCACAACAACTAAGCCGGCAATAACACCTAGCAAACCATCAAACAAGAGAGGCGCTAATACTTCTCCTGTGCCGCCAGCAACAGACTGAGCATAGCTTGTTACATCCACTTGAGTATGATGCAGTAACTCAACACCATGCACTAAAATCCCGCCGCCTACTAAAAACATTGCAATGGTGCCCGCAAATGCTAAAAACTGCATCAACCTAGGCGCTGCTGCGAGTAAGCCTTTACCAAGTAACTCTTTAAATTTATTAGCTGACACTTTAGATTGATTGAGTAAATAAAGCCCGGCATCATCCAGCTTTACAATACCGGCCACTAAGCCATAAACGCCAATCGTCATTATAATTGCGATAACACAAAGCACTAAAGCTTGGTTAACTAATGTAGCGCCTGCCACAGTGCCTAAAGTAATAACAATAATTTCGGCAGAAAGAATAAAGTCGGTTCTTATTGCCCCTTTTATTTTTTGTTTTTCGTACTCAACTAAATCTAATTTTTCATCTTCATCTACCGCTTCATTGTGATGAGGCAAAAACTTAGCAAATACTTTTTCAGCTCCCTCAAAACACAAAAACAAACCACCCATCATTAAAAGCGGTGTTATTAACCAAGGCAGCCATACGCTTATTAATAAAGCAGCGGGTACGAGTATCGCTTTATTTAAAAATGAGCCCTTTGCCACAGCCCAAACAACCGGTAATTCACGCTCTGCTGCAACACCTGTAACCTGCTGTGCATTGAGCGCTAAGTCATCGCCTAATACACCCGCTGTTTTTTTTGTTGCTACCTTACTCATTGTCGCAATGTCATCAAGTAAAGTGGTTATATCGTCTAATAACGTTAAAAGGTTAGTGCCTGCCATAAAGCTTCCGAGCTCAAAAAATATTGCTATAAACATAACGTAAAGCGCTACTTTCACCAACGGTTAATTTTGCTTTGTTATTCTTACATTAGATTAAAATTTTGCCCTGTGTTTTAACTAACTTTTAAAGAAGATGGGAGGAAAAATGAAAGTATATTTAGCATTAATCGCTATTTTACTAAGCTTGTCCGCATGTAGTGATTTACAAACCAGTACTGCTTACCAATGCGATGATGAGAGCGTAAAACTCAATATCATTAATAATTCTGAAGCCGAACTTATCTTTAACAATAAAGTGCATGTACTTAATCACGAAAAAAGTGCATCAGGGAATAAATATATAAGTGAAGAGGTACTGTTTTGGGGTAAGGGAAATGAGGCCATGCTAATCATTGCTGGTAAAAAAAGACAGTGCATCAAGGTTTAACACAAAACTAACCAATAAATTACAGCAATGCTACAATAATTAAAGACCCATTATTGTGATGAAGTTATGCGTTCAATTGCGATCAAACATAAAATAATTTGTAACTATTCACCAAGACAAATTATTTTCTAAGGATCTTTTTTAGCTATTGACTGATCCTGCCAGTATGCCAAGCTAGAGCTATTACCCTATCGCTCTAGCTTTAATGAATTTAAACAGCATAAATA
>NZ_JASDCB010000093.1:0-11470 GCF_030408135.1 Pseudoalteromonas sp. APC 3691
TGAACACCGATTCCGGAAAATCAGTCAAAAGTGTTCACGATAAAACCGGAATGAGCGTTCACGCTAAAACCAGAACGGGTGTTCACGATGGGCCGGAATCACTGTTCACGATGCTCCGGAATATGCATTTACCTAAAAATTGTGATGTAAGCCTCCTTGCTGGGCGATGTATCGCCATATTGCATGGGTTTATGAGTTCACGTGAAATTAGTAATATTGGTGTGTGCTTTCCTAAATGGAATGAGCAAACAATAGGTAATGAATTAGCGTTTGTATCGACAGATAAGAAGCAATTAATCAATCTATCTCAGCAAAGCTATTTTGAGATGATGGCTCATGATAAGTTATTTGGCTTATCAAAAATACTCGAAGTACCAGTAAACCAAAGCGAAGTCATGTTTGTTCGCAACCAATCAGTAGCCAAAGCATTTGTTGGTGAAAAGCAAAGACGATTGAAACGCGCTAAAAAGCGAGCTGAAGCTAGAGGCGAGGTTTACAACCCTGAATATAAATTTGAGGAAAAAGCCATAGGCCACTTTCATTCAATACCCGTATCAAGCAAAGGCAACGGGGAAAATTTTATACTTCACATACAAAAAATTGAAAATACTAATGCGATAGAAAATCAATTTAATAATTATGGCTTTGCTACAAATCAAACATTTCAAGGCACGGTTCCCTCTTTGAATACCCTTTTTTAATGATTGCAAAATCCTCTTTGATTTCAATGGGTTATAAGTTTTATTGGAAAGGAGGGTAAATAATTTAAATTTGTTTAACAGTTTGGTATTTATAGAAATTTAAACTATTTTTAATAGTGAACTGCCGAATAGGTAGCTGGAAATATGTAGATCACGCGCTGAGCGATTGATAGAGGATGAACTGCCGAGTAGGCAGCTGAAATTAGGCCAGGAAGTAAACAACCACAACTTGTGACTTTTAACTGCCGAAAAGGCAGAGGCTAAATAAAAAGACCCCAGCAAACGCAGGGGTCTTTTTATTTGAATTCTATTAAGGTATGAGCTATTTGAATTTATTCAGGCTTGAGCTGTTTTTTGCTTCACAGATGACTTTATCTTTATCATCTAAGCCATAAAATTTTTCGTTACTACTTAGTTTTTCAAGATGTTTAGAAAAATCCTGTTCTAAATTAGAGTTTATAGCTTCGTCAAAATTATCCATAAATACAGCTTGTTCAGCGGTGCTAAGATCATCTACGGACAGCCGACCATCTAATGCAGCTTTTACATTTTCGCAATCGAAATTCGCCGATTTATCTATGGTGTTGCTGGTTTTTATTGGTTTAGCCATATTAAACTCCCAAATATAAAAGCTGTTCTTATCTAATCATAACTTAATTCTAAAAATTAGCTGCTGTAATTATTTTTAGACTTGATTAGTAAACGCTTGCTAGCCAGTGCTTTGACGGGTAGATTGATAAGCAAATAGCTATTTAAATGGAATTAATAAGTTAGGTTATGTCTACAATCTCTAAAGTCTTTTTACCTGACGAGGGTAAAAGCTATACCTCCAATGAAGTTCTATCTTTAGATGAAGCAGATCTATTTAAGCTTAGGCGCTTTCTAAGAGAACCAGAAGGGCTTGGTAGTATATTATGTACTACATGTTTTCAGCCTTTAATACTTGCTGGAACTCCATCACAAAAACATCATTTCAAACATCCTATTGGTTCAGAAGATTGCCCTGTAAAAAGCACAACAAGCCTTACCGATAGTGAACTACAGGCCATTAGTTACAATGGAATAAAAGAAAGTAAAAAACATAAAGACTATAAAGCCAGTATATCAAATTTGCTTAAAAACCAAGTTGAGTATGAAAATATTCGAGTAGAACAACCTTATCGAGAGCAATTTCAGACAGGGCTAGCTAAATCATGGCGAAGACCAGATATAAGTTTTTACTCTAACACGCACAACATGGATATAGCTATTGAGTTAGTGTTAGACCGAGTACCACTAGATGTTATTGTTGCAAGAGATCGATTTTTTAAAGAACAAGGCGCTACAGTCCTTTGGCTATTTCTACAAGACAAAAACAACTTCACCCGAAAAGACATATTTTATAACTCTAACGAAAATCTTTACGTATTTGACCTTGAATCAAAAATCACTAGCCGAGATCAAAGCAAGCTGTTTTTTAAGTGTTTTTATACACAATACGGAATCGATGATTTAGGCTTTCAGGTACAAGTTGTCAGTTCAGAGCAATCAAAATTAGTGAGTTTGAATGACTTACACTTTAACGAGAACAACCTTACCTATTTCGATGTTCAGCAGTCAGAAATTGATGCAAAAGACGAAGCCGATCAGATATATAAACAGCGCCAACAAGAGAACGATGATTACAGAAAAAGGTTAGATGAAAAAAGGCAAAATAGACTAAGTGGTAACTCTGCTTACGCATCTGTAGCTGATAAATATATACAGCCAAGAGTTATTCAAGAAGGTTTAATTGCTGAACTAAATGCAAAAAATAAAAAGCTGAAGTGCCACTGTGGGAATGAAGATATGACACAGTTCAGAAGCAAAGCATGTTTTATTTATTGTAATTTATGTGGTTCGGAGGTGAAATATGAATGATAAAATAATAATTAAAAGGATAAAAAGTGAATAGTGACATACGGACGAAGTGGTTAATTTATACTGTTTTGATCGGAGTATTACCAATTTTATTGAGGTTATTGTTGACTACTTGGGGAGTGAAAATATCCCTTTTTAGTATAAGTGACTTTGTTGCATTTGGATTTGTTCTTCATATTTCAATTTTAAATGAAATTGAGCACGTTATAGGACAAAGACAGTGGAAAACTTTTCAAAATGGGGTTTCTATAGCTGCAATTTTCATTTATGGGTCTTTTTCATGTGTTTTGATGTTACACGAAAGTGGCTTCAACGAAATTGATTTAGATGGAATCAAAGTATCTGCATACATAGCCGCATTCGTATCGCTTCTAACTAGTTTGAGTGTGTTTTTCAGACCAAATAGGATTAGAGGGTAAAGTCGATGAACATAAATCTAATTTTATATATATTAGTGGCTATTTTTGTCCTTTCAGGAATTGCAGTTTTTATTTGGTCATTAGTAGACACAATTCGAGTGCGATCTTCTGCAGATTACAGTGAAATAAGAGAAGAAAAAATAAGAGCAGCTAAAGAACGCTTTAAAAATAGGAAAGGTAATGATTAAGAATTTTATATATTTAGATGAGCCAAAATTATATTCATTTTCATCACAATTATTTGAGGGTGTGACAGAGTATGTTCTGGATCAGCATAGTTTGGAACATGAAGACAGTGATACTCAAAAAGGGAAATTGGCATCTGGTAGAGTAATTGCAAATGTAATTAAAGAGGCTTCAGCTTCTACAACTAAAAAGTTTTTGCATGATCATTCATTTAACTTATTTGAAAGAGAATTAGAAGATAGTGATAAGGTACTAGATGTAACAAGTGAGACTTTAACATTTAATGATATTGCTCAATCTACAAAATCATTCATTAGGATTAGAGCGAAGGGTAAGTTTGTTGATTTGCTCGAGATAAAATCGCTATTCAGTAACTTCAGTAATATCAGTGATGCATTAGCAATATTACCTTTAACGGGTGAGTTACAAGAGCTGGAGAAGAAAAAGGCGGAAAACTCTAAAAGCCAAACCGTAAAAACCCTTCAATCTCGATTAGATAAGTTAATTCATGATAGAAGTGCTGAACTAGGTGCTTCAGTGCCTAAAAGATCAGTAAAAGGTTTTGAAACTATAATAGACAGCTTTGGTGATGACATTGTTCGTTTTCAGCAAGAAATTAATAATGTAACTTTTTCAACCTGCTTATCTCAGGAATATTTGAGAGACTCTCTTAAAACGATTTACCGTAAATATTCTAGGAAAACAGCTAAAGAATTTGTTGTCATTGGTTTCATAAGTCATGCTGATGGCACTCAACGCGCTGATGTAAAAAGTATTTCAGAGGGCGCAAGTATGCTACAGCATATGATAGGCATGGCTGAAAATCTGTATGAAATAGAGCAAACTTTTAGCGGTAAATCTGAAAGTGAAATAATCATAGAACCCATAGCTATTTACACTGAGCTGTAAGCTTAATTTTTTGGACGGAAGTGGGCCTATATCATTTTACGTGATTTTGAAGCCTTCTAATGAGAAGCATTTACTATAAACTTCGAAGTTGCGTATGATCATTTTTTAAGGAAAAAATTAAGCAGAGAAGCCAAAGGCAGAAAATGCGACACTGATACCGTATTGGCCTTGTCAGCACTGTAGGCGTAATTATCGTATTCAACTTGGATGGAACAGGAACTAAAGCCGAGCGAACAAGTTAGCAGCTATGATTGCTTTATAAAATCAATTATTTAGCCTGCTTAGTTGTTCAGGCTAGGAGCCTATGTACATGTAAAAAATATGATTGCTTATCTGGGCAAACTTAGATGTAATGGAAACATTATAACCGCTGAGTAACGCAGGGAAAGCTTAAATAATAGTTAAGCTGATTAAATTGACTATGTGAGCTAGAGTCCCTATAAAGGAAACTCCCATAGCATAAACAGCATCAACTCTGACACACCGAGCTGGCAGCGGCTCAGCCCAAAAAGCGATTATGCAACAAACACAAACTGCGTGTTGCATAAATACTAAAATGTTAGGCTTTTATAATTGACAGAGCCGATACTAGAATGTCGACTCTGTTGAGGTAGGCATGTTAAAGCTCGCTTTCTGCCTTATCAATGTTGTGTTGGTTTATGTTAAATTGAGCCATTGCAGCTCCATTACCTTTACGTAGCTCTGAACCAGCCACTGAAGCAAAGGATTGATTTGTGTCTCGAGCACCTTGTAAGTAGTTTCTTTTCGCATCTTGAACACCTGATGCAATAAAGTTTGTTGGCGCTATTTGTGCGTTATCTCTCATTTTTTTCACCTTCATATGTTGTGATTACTAGAGAAACTAAATGAATAGGCTCATGTAGCTTCCGTGTCTCCAATGAAATCAGTTTCCAATCCGACTTTAGCTGTTTACCTTTTAGAGCAGAGGTCGAAAAAATTAACTTTTCTTTTTCTAAAATAATGGTTTGTGTTGACTTCAAATTAGGGAAGCTATTGTGCTTAACCCTAATCTTTGTGAGCCCTCGAGATCTTAAAATTTTCTTAGCTTCAGAAAATAGTGTATTTATCTGTTTGGCTGTACGTGTATCTCCAAATAGTTGCTGCTTCATGTCACTTAGTTGTTGATCTATGTCATCTTCATCATAGTGAGGCTTGCTTTTTTTGTTTTGCTTAAATGAATTCAAATCAATGACATTGTTCATTGTATTCTCCATAAGACTTAACTTAATTTAACCCAAATTAAGTTTGGATGCTTTATTAACCTTAAAAAATGCGTCAATATCTGCGCCTGTAATTTCTATATCGTCCGTAGATAACAGCTTCGCAATAGCTTGGTTTGGAATTCCAATATGATGAAGTTCAAATAGCTTACTGACACTCTCGTCATTACTTACAGGCTGACTAGTGTTGCTTTTTAGTCTTTGTGAAATGGCGGAAGGGCTAACCCCCAAAGACTTAGCAATTCTTTGTTGTGATATGCCAGACTCGTGTAGCGCAAGGATTAGCTTAGTTTTATTTTCTTTGTCAAGTATTTGATATCTAGCTGAGATATCGGTGATATATTTATTGTTATCGATCACTAGTTTTACAGCTGACGCTATCGCAGGAAATGCTACCCACCACATAATATATCCAATTCATTTATTATGCGATCAGTTATAGTTATTAACTTTAAGTAAGTCAAGTTAAGTTTTGTTAAGTTAATAACTAAATAAAGAGGACAAATGAAGCGTTTAAGGCGGATTTCCAACGCTTGGTACTTTCGGCTTGTCTTAGTTAAATATTTATGTCCAATGGTTTAGGTAGGGTGGTAGCGTTGCTCATCATTTAACGCAGCAATTAGCAATTAGCAATGATTGCATGTGGCAGATAGCAGCCAACAAAACTAGTCAGTATTCTTATGAGATTGGCTTTAAAGCGGCTTACATTTGGTAACTTTATGCCATTATAAGCTTCAATATTATGCCAACTTACACTTCACTTTCTACGCTGTAGCCCAGTAAAAACGTATGTTCTTATGCCAACTTATACTTCAAACAACATTGGGTGTTTGAACTAATAAAGTTAATTCCTCAAAAATAATTCCTCTAATTAAATAATACTATTTATTTATAGATTACTTTATAAATTACTTTATAGATTGTTATGTCATTTTTGTTAAAAATATTACTAATAACTACATGATAGTATTAATTAAAAGTAAATTAACCTCCCTTTTAAACATGTTGCTCATCCTCGATTCGTAAATACGACTTAAGTCTAGATTGTGTAGTACGAAGTTAGGATTAGAATAATGTCAAATTTAGAGAGGAGCTCAGTATGCACTTGGAACGTATTCGCAATAGTAACCTGCATGACAAGGTGATGCCGGCAGAACAAGCAAGCCAATTTATTAAAGATGGAATGACTGTAGGGATGAGTGGCTTCACTCGTGCCGGAGAAGCTAAAGCAGTACCCAGAGCATTAATTGAGCAAGTCAAAAAAAATCCAATCAAAATAAATTTAATGACGGGTGCGTCATTAGGTAATGATCTCGACAAGCTATTAACAGAAGCGGGCATTTTAGCGCGTCGTATGCCTTTTCAAGTAGATAGTACTTTGCGTAAAGCGATTAATAACGGCGAAGTTATGTTTATTGATCAGCATTTATCTGAAACGGTTGAGCATCTACGAAATCATCAATTAACCATGCCTGATGTAGCTGTTATTGAAGCCGTCGCTATTACCGAAGAAGGGCATATTGTGCCTACTACATCGGTCGGTAACTCAGCCAGTTTTGCTATTTTTGCCAAACAAGTCATCGTTGAAATTAATATGCTGCATAACCCGAATCTTGAAGGTTTGCACGATATATACATTCCTTCGTATCGTCCTACTCGCCAACCAATGCCGTTAGTTAAAGTAGATGATAAAATTGGTAGTACTGCTATTCCTATCGATCCTGCAAAAATTGTTGGTATTGTTTTTACTAACCAAAGCGATTCGTTTTCTACCGTTACCGACCCTGATGAAGACACCGCCGCTATTGCGCGCCATTTAGTTAACTTTTTTAAAGACGAAGTGGCTCAAAATAAATTGCCAGCTAATTTAGGACCGCTACAAGCAGGCATTGGCAACATTGCAAATGCGGTAATGATGGGATTACTCGACTCTGACTTTAAAGACCTAACAATGTACTCTGAAGTACTACAAGATTCGACGTTTGACTTAATTGACGCAGGTAAGATGAGCTTTGCATCGGGCAGTTCAATTGTGTTGTCTGAGCGTTGTAACGCACAAGTATTTAATAATTTAGAAAAATACAAACACAAGCTAGTGCTTCGCCCTCAAGAAATTTCGAACCACCCTGAAATAGTGCGCCGTTTAGGTATTATTGCCATTAATACTGCGCTTGAGTTTGATATGTACGGCAATGTAAATTCAACACATGTTTGTGGTACACGGATGATGAATGGTATTGGCGGCTCGGGTGATTTTGCACGTAATGCTCATTTAGCAATATTTGTGACTAAATCAATTGCTAAAAATGGCGACATTTCAAGTGTTGTGCCTATGGCGAGTCATGTTGATCATAACGAACACGATGTTGATATTTTAGTAACCGAGCAAGGCTTAGCTGATTTACGTGGTTTAGCGCCGCGTGAGCGTGCTGTACAAGTTATTAAGCATTGTGCACACCCAGAGTATCGCGAGGCAATGTTAGACTATTACAATCGCGCTTGTGAGCGTGGCGGGCATACTCCTCATTTACTTGAAGAAGCGTTTAGCTGGCATATTCGCTTAGAGCAAGAAGGCAGTATGAAAAAAGCATCTGTAACAAATGCTCCAGCGCAACTGTCTGCATAAGCATTTTGGTTTATTAAAATTGAATTAGTAAGTTTTATACTTACTTTTAAACCGCACTAGTGTCAGCTCAATCAGCTTTGATTAGTGCGGTTTGATAAAAACTGTAAGTCCAAAATAATTTTATACCTACTCTTTGCATACCTTTCCCAGCCACCTTTTATTATTTTATTTACTTAGGTTTAAGTGCTATTACCGTTATTAAGTGTGTAATGTGTTTATTAAAAAATAGAGATGCTTAAATGGCGTTTGACAGAGGGTTAGAAGAGCGACTTTACAGTAAAACCAGTTAAGGGCTTGGTTTATATTTTGCCTGAAGGTTTTGAGTCTGATTCTGATTTAGCATATTGGGTAAATACGTGCGTTAACTTTGTAGAGTCTTTACCGCCCAAACATTTTAAAAAACGACCCGCACTTAAGTAAATTAGCGAAGTATCACCTTAATTAAAATAAGCACTGCAATCAAATTACTGGCGCTATGAGTATGAATACTTCATAATTGAGCGACTGCTCACTTATGCGTTTTTTTACTTATGTATGATTCATACTGTTTCAAAAGACGCTTTAAATTTTTTAGTAAATAAAAGAGAGAATGTAATGATTAAAGTAAGCGTATTATACCCAAATAATGAAAGTGCTACTTTCGATATGGACTACTACTGTAAAACACATTTACCCCTAGTTGCAGAGTTAGTTGGTAAAGCGCTTATATCAAGTAGTGCAGATGCAGGTTTAGCAGGTGGCGCACCGGGCGAAGCGCCAACTTATATTGCTATGGGGCATTTAGTGTTTGAATCGGTAGAATCTTTTCAGCAAGCCTTTGCACCTCATCAAGAAGTAATAGCGGCTGATTTAGTTAATTTTACTAACGTGTCTCCAGTAATTCAAATTAGCAATATTGCAGGGTAAATTACACGCTAAAACTAATTTAAGAATTACTTAATAACCCCTACTGTATTTAATACAGTAGGGGTTTTATTTTAACTGCAATAAAAGGGCTAGCGCTCTGTTTTAAGTAATATTAGTTCTAATATTTAGATGTATTAACCCCGCCCTTGTGTTGATTATGAAAATGATAAAAGTTATCATTTAGCTTGTTGGCTATCTACACTTCTCCCAGGAATTATCATGTTTAACCCTAATTATTTGGCATTAAGTATTGCTGCGTCTTTATCTGTTTTTTCTAATATAGCTTTTTCACAACAAAACGACGACATTGAAACTATTGAAGTAACTGGCCGTGCCCAGCAATTTTACTTAGAGACCGAAAGTAAAATTGGGACTAAAACTAATTTAGATCTTATTAAGCTTCCGCAATCGGCTCAGGTTTTAACAGAGCAACTTATAATTGACCAAGCAGCGCGTGACATTACCGATTTGTACCGATCTATTGCGGGAGTGAGCGAATATAGCTACTCAGGCGTAACTTTTCGTGGTTTTAGAGATGACGCAAATGTATTTTACGATGGTGTGCGTGGCGACCCATATTCGGGCTTTGGTGTACCGCAGTTATTTAATGTAGAACGTGTTGAAGTATTAAAAGGGCCAGCCTCTGCTTTGTATGGCGGTGGCGAACCTGGTGGGATGATTAATTACGTAACTAAAAAGCCAAGCTACACACAAAAACGCGAATTAAAGCTTACTTTGGGTAATTACAACACCCGTGGTGCATCACTCGATATGACGGGTGGTTTAAACGATACAATGGCTTATAGATTGGGTGGTTATTATGAAGAGCAAGACAGCTTTCGTAACAATGCAGACTCAGCTAATACCGAGCTGACAGGCGGATTGTTATTTGATTTAAGTGATTCAACAACCTTAACCACAAGTGTTGACTACATAAAACAAGACCTGGGCGGTAACCGCTTACGGGGCGTACCGGTAGATGACAACGGCAACTTTTTAGTTGACCCAAGTTATAACGCTAATGAAGCGGTTGATTATCAAAATATGGAAGCTTTGGTGCTTCAAGCAGAACTTAGCCATTATTTTAATGATGATTTTTCTTTAAGTACTACGTTTCGCTACATGGATAACGAGCGAGACCAATCCTACCATGAGTCGCAAAGCTGGGTAGATGTAGATGGTGATGGCGAAGCAAACATTGATGACGAAACCATCAAACGAGAATACCGTAAGCAATTTCGTGCTAATAAAGAAGCAAGTGTAACCACCGACTTTGTTTATAACTTTGGACAAGGACAATTAACCCATCAGTTTTTATTTGGTGGTGATTACCACACCGTTGATACCGAATATGACTACTTACGTGCCCGATATGAGGCCGATGGCGTCGCTAATTTAAATATTTTTAATTTAAACTACGGTGAAACCGATCCAAGTACTTATAACCTCACCGACATGAACCGCGATGGCGTTGATACCGACCGATTTGGTGTGTATGCACAAGACGTAATTAGCATAGGCGAGCAGTGGACAATAATTGCAGGCCTACGCTATGACCATTTTAAAGAGTTTAATCAAGAAACTGGTTTTAGTTACTCAGATAACGGCGTGACCCCACGTGTTGCTGTGACCTACCAACCTGTTGAAAACACATCAGTATATATTAACTACTCAGAGAGCTTTAACCCTACATCATCAGCGGATCAAGAAGATGTAGAAGGCGAAGGTAATTTAGAACCAGAAACCGGCAAGCAAACCGAGCTGGGTATGAAAAACCAATGGCTCGACGGCAAAATAATGAGCACCTTTGCAATTTACCAAATTAATAAAGAAAACGTGGTAATGAGCAACCCTGACGATACGGGAGCGGGAGATGGCATTGCTGCACTGTTAAATATAGGTGAAGTAGAAAGCCGAGGCTTTGAAACAACTTTAGTTGGCGATTTATCAGCGCACTGGACCGTAACGGCTAATTACGCATACAACGATACGCAAGTAGTAGACGGCGTAACGGGTGATACGCTTTCAGATACATTTGGTGATGGCTCGCGCTTTGCTAATGCGCCGCGCCACCAGGCGGGTTTATGGTCACGCTTTGGGCTCGATTCGATTAATTCCTCTATTGCGTTTGGCGCTAATTATGTGAGTGAGCAAGTAAGCTCCGATGGTCAAAAAGTAAAACCGTTTACCGTATTTGATATGAGCTGGACGAGTCGCTTTGATGACGTATTACTAAGTGTAAATATTAACAACCTGTTTGATAAGGAATATGCTGTAAGCGGATTTAGCCAGCGTAACGGTCACTTTCCGGGTAGCCCGCGTGAAATTGTTGGGCAAATAACCTACAAGTTTTAATACTTATTTAGCGCGAGAGTCTCTCGCGCTTTGTTTTAAGTATCGCCTTGCACCTTTTTATCACTATTAAATTTAGCTGATTCTTGAGTAGTGTTAATAGCCTAAAGTATCCCCAGAATTAGCCTTTACATATCAATGAACTAACAGTATTAAAAAATGTGGGTAGTGAGGGAACATTCATGGTGTTTTGTGATCTTATGAATCGCTTAAAAACAACAGAACTAAACA
>NZ_JASDCB010000094.1:0-10115 GCF_030408135.1 Pseudoalteromonas sp. APC 3691
TTATACGATGGCAGAAAGCCTCATTCTAGAACCTCGAAGGGAGCGAAGTTTTCCTCGCTCAGTCAAGCCAAGACCGCAGCGGTACGCTAGAAATAAAAAAGCCGTTCACCTTAAGTGAACGGCATTACTCATAAATGAGCCTTTTAAATATCTACTTTAAATTTAGCCTAAATCACCGCTAATTGCGTATTTTAAAACCCAGTTTTTTATAGGGCCTGTATTATTAGCCATTTTTAAAAACTGGCTACGTGCCCATTTAAGTGGCGCAACTTGGTTAGAAAAGCCAAAGTAACAGGCATCCATCATGCTCATCATTAATAAATTAGCCTTACGGCGAGCTCGCTCATATTCTTTAAGCGTTAACGGGCGCCCTATATCCCCTGCATTGTCTAAAACTTCAGCAAGTGCCACTACGTCCTGAAAACCTAAATTAACGCCCTGCCCTGCAAGGGGATTTATTGTATGTGCAGCGTCACCGACTAAAACTAAGCGCCCTTGTGAATAATTGTTAGCATGTTGGCGAGTAAGCGGAAATATTGCATGGGTTTGTACTTCAAAGTCTCCAGCAAGTTCAGGAAATTTATTAAGTATGTGCATTTTTAGCTCAGCTGGGTTTAGCCCTTTAAATGCTTGCAGTGTATTTGCATCATCGTACCAAATTAAATTAGCGTATGGTGCCTGCATTGGCAAAAATGCGAGTGGCCCACTTGGCGTAAACTGCTGCCATGTCTTTATTTGTTGCGGCGCATCGAGTTTAATTAATACCCCCATACAATGTTGCTGATACTGCCAGCCGGTAATTCCTATATTAGCTTTAGCACGCAGCTGCGATTGTCCGCCATCGGCTGCAATCACTAAATCAGCGGTATAGGTTTGAGCTCCATACACAAGCGTAATTAAATCATCCGTTTGCTCTATTTTAGTAATAGGTGTGGCTTGCTCAATAACCTCAATTTTATAATGATCAAATTGCTGCCATAAACTTGCTTGAATTAAACTATTTTCAATTAAGTGGCCTAAATGCGTGGTGTTTATATCGGCGCAGTCAAACAATAAATTATCACCACCGCGCTCAAATGCCTCTAATTGCTGATAAGGCGCTATGCGGTTTTGTCTTAAAAGCGGCATTGCTCCTAATTCATCAAGTAAATTTTCTGAAAAACGATTAATAGCCGACACTCTAATATCAACCTTATCACTACTAAGAATGTGCGATGGGTCTATTAGGTGTTTTTCGATTATGCGTACGCCAAAGCCCTGTTGAGCAAGCTTTATCGCCATAGCCGCGCCAACCATGCCACCACCAACTACTATCACATTATTTTTAGTCATGTTTTTCATCATTTTATTATTACTTGAGTCTGTTTTGATTGTATCAAAATTAATTTGTTTTATACCAGAGGATATCTCTAACTGCTGATTAAACTCGCCTCGTATTGATTTGAGATCACAAACATGAAAACTATACTTGGATCTAGACGGGTATCCAGCTAAAATACGCCTCCTTTAAGTGAGCATGCTTGCTCCTTAATCCTGTTTCAAGCACATTTTTGTGCCACTATCGAATTGAACACGAGGCTATATTTCAATGAGCAAAAAGCTGCATATTAAAACCTGGGGTTGTCAGATGAACGAATACGACTCTCAGAAAATGGCTGAACTTTTAGATGCCACCAACGGCTACCAGCTAACTGAAGATGCAACAGATGCCGACGTAATCTTACTTAACACCTGTTCAATTCGTGAAAAAGCACAAGAAAAAGTATTTCACCAATTAGGTCGCTGGAAGTTATTAAAAGACGACAAGCCAGATTTAATCATTGGTGTAGGTGGTTGTGTTGCCTCACAAGAAGGTGACTCTATTCGCCAACGTGCACCATTTGTAGATGTTATTTTTGGTCCGCAAACGCTACACCGTTTACCAGAAATGATTAAACAAGTGCAAGGCGACAAAGGCTCATCGGTTGTTGATATTTCATTCCCAGAGATTGAAAAATTTGACCGCCTGCCAGAGCCAAAAGCAGATGGCCCATCTGCTTTCGTATCAATTATGGAAGGCTGTTCTAAGTACTGTACTTTTTGTGTTGTACCTTATACCCGCGGTGAAGAAGTTAGTCGCCCAGTAGATGACGTACTACTTGAAGTTGCACAACTTGCAGAGCAAGGTGTACGTGAAGTAAATCTTTTAGGTCAAAACGTAAATGCATACCGCGGCGATACGCACGATGGCGAAATTTGTTACTTCTCTGATTTAATTCGTCTTATAGCAGCTATTGATGGTATTGACCGTATTCGTTACACAACATCGCACCCGGTAGAATTTACCCCAGATATAATCGACGTTTACGCCGATGTACCAGAGCTTGTAGATCACTTACATTTACCAGTACAAAGTGGTTCAGACCGCATATTAAACCTAATGAAACGTGGCCATACGGCAATTGAATACAAATCGACAATTCGTAAGTTACGTAAAATTCGTCCTAACTTAAGCATGTCGTCAGATTTCATTATTGGTTTCCCAGGCGAAAGCAAAGAAGACTTTGAAGCAACCATGAAGCTTATTAGCGACATAGGTTTTGATATGAGCTTTAGCTTTATTTACAGCGCACGCCCAGGTACGCCAGCGGCAGATTTGCCAGATGACGTAACAGAGCAAGAGAAAAAAGAACGCTTATACTTACTACAAAACCGTATTACACAAATGGCGCAGCAAATTAGTCGTCAAATGTTCGATACAGAGCAACGTATACTTGTTGAAGGTCCTTCTAAGAAGAACCCTATGGAATTACGTGGCCGTACCGAAAACAACCGTGTAGTAAACTTTGTTGGCCCGCACACAGTGATCGGACAGTTTGTTGATGTACGTATTACCGAAGCACTACCTAACTCTTTACGTGGTGACTTAATTCGTACAGAATCAGAAATGAACTTACGACGTGAAGTCGCTCCTTCAGCTATTTTAACTAAAGCTGCAGCTGCAGAGCCAAAACCAGACACTGTTAACGAAATTGGCGTAGCTACTTTCGTTCCTTAGTCACACAATTAGCGCCAGTTAACGCTGGCGCAGTACTATAGGAAGCAATTTTGAGTAATCAGTTAAAAACATTAGAGATTTATTTAGAACCTGCCGATAACAAACGCCTTTCTTCTTTATGTGGCCCGTTTGACGAAAACATCAAACAAATTGAACGCCACCTGGCTGTTGAAATAATTCACCGTGACAACTTTTTTAAAGTAACCGGTAAACTACACAACTGCGCCGGCGCTGTAGAAATCTTAAAAAACCTTTATGTTGATACTCAGCCAGTTCGTGGTGTTTTAGGCGAAATAGAACCCGACGCCGTTCATTTAGCTATTACCGAATCAAAAGCCTTAGAGCAAGATGCATCCAACAGCGCTTATGGCAAAGAAATGGTTATTAAAACCCGCCGTGGTGTTATTAAACCACGTAACGACAACCAAGGTGTTTATGTGGCTAATATTTTAAACCACGACATTACCTTTGGTATAGGCCCTGCTGGTACTGGTAAAACCTACCTTGCAGTTGCTGCTGCCGTTGACGCCCTTGAGCGCCAAGAAATACGTCGTATATTACTAACACGCCCTGCTGTAGAAGCTGGCGAAAAGCTTGGCTTTTTACCAGGCGATTTAAGTCAAAAAATAGACCCATACCTGCGCCCTCTTTACGATGCTCTTTTTGAAATGCTAGGTTTTGAAAAAGTAGAAAAGCTTATCGAAAAAAATATCATCGAAGTCGCACCGCTTGCTTACATGCGCGGACGTACTCTAAACGATGCCTTTATTATTTTAGATGAAAGCCAAAATACCACCGCCGAGCAAATGAAAATGTTTTTAACCCGTATAGGGTTTAACTCAAAAGCGGTTATTACAGGCGATATTACACAGGTCGATTTACCTCGTGGCACACGCTCAGGCCTTCGCCATGCAATTGAAGTGCTTGATGGCGTAAAAGAAATTAGCTTTAACTACTTCAAAGCCCATGACGTAGTTCGTCACCCTGTTGTAGCACGCATAGTTGAAGCCTACGAGCGTAACGACGAAAGCGAGCGACTTAAGCGCATTGAAAAGCAAAATGCAAAAGACGCACTCGCTGCTCTTCAACAGCCTACTACTAAAGAGTAATACTTTGACAACCGAACTTGATTTACAAATAGCCTGTGAGTTTGACAACCTCCCAAGCGAAGAACAATTTGCACTATGGGCCGACAAAGCCCTTAGCCAATACCGTGATGAGTCAGAACTCAGTATCGTTATTAGCGACGAAGCGCAATCGCAACAGCTTAATAACGACTATCGCGGTAAAAATAAACCGACCAACGTACTGTCGTTCGAATTTGAAGCACCACCAGGAATAGATATTCCCTTGGTTGGTGATTTAATTATTTGCCCAGCCATTGTATTAGCTGAAGCAATTGAGCAAGAGAAGTCATTTCATGACCACTTTGCTCACATGGTTATTCACGGATGCTTGCATTTGCTTGGATTTGACCATATAAAGAGTGAAGACGCTTTTGAGATGGAAAGCATCGAAAAGCAAATACTTGCAGAGCTAAACATAGCAGACCCATACCGGGACGATATTTAAATTAACGGAGCAATTAGACGCAATGAGCGACGGTAACTCGCAATCTAGCCAGGGTTCTTCTGGCAAAACGTGGTTGGGCAGAATAGCCCAAATGTTGCAAGGGGAACCCCAGAATAGAGAAGAGCTGGTCGAAGTTATTGCCGATGCGCAAGAACGAGACGTAATCGATCCTGAAACAAAAGAGATGATAGAAGGTGTGCTTGGCGTGTCTGAGCTTAAAGTGCGAGACATAATGGTCCCGCGCTCACAAATGATCACTCTTGAGATAGACAGCCCGCTTGAAGAGCTAATTCCAATGATGGTTGACTCAACTCACTCACGCTTTCCTGTGGTGATTGAAGATAAAGATCATGTAGAAGGGATATTACTCGCAAAAGATTTACTGCCACTGATCTTAAATAAAGACGAGCATTTACCATCAATACGCGATTACTTACGCCCAGCAATGGTAGTACCTGAAAGCAAACGTGTTGATACATTGCTAAACGAATTTCGTCAGCAACGCTACCACATGGCTATTGTTATTGACGAATACGGCGGTGTATCGGGCCTTGTGACAATCGAAGACATTCTTGAAATAATCGTTGGCGAAATCGAAGATGAGCATGACGAAGAAGAAGATCAACAAGATATTCGACAGCTTGCTAAGCACGTATACGTAGTACAAGCGCTTACCCCTGTAGATGACTTTAACGAGTACTTTAAAACAGGTTACAGCACCGACGAAGCCGACACCATTGGCGGCACTGTATTACATGCATTTGGCCATATGCCAAGTCGCGGTGAAACAATAGACATAGAAGGTTATCAATTTAAGGTAACCAACTCTGACAATCGTCGTATCTTACAACTGCAAGTCACCGTACCTAAGGTTGATGAAAACGACAGTGAAGACTCAGCTAACTAAACTCACCCTGTTAGCAAAAGATAAAAAAGTATGGCTCGCACTTATTGCGGGCCTTGTTTTAACTTTTGGCTACGCCCCCTTTGAAATTTGGTCCATTGTATTTATTAGCCTTGGTACCATAATTTTTTGCGTTAATCCTAATAATACCGGTAAAGCACACGCAAAAACCGCCGCTAAATATGGCTTTATATTTGGGCTAGGCTGGTTTGGTGCGGGCATAAGCTGGGTACATGTTTCTATTGCCACCTTTGGCGGTATGCCGCTTATAGCGTCGCTCTCGTTAATGGCTTTTTTGTGCTCATACTTAGCATTATTCCCCGCCCTTGCCTTTTGGGCAACTACACGCTTTGCCAGTGGCCCTAAAAGCTTTGGCGCATTACTAATTGCCTGCTTTGCAATTAGTGAATATTTACGTGGCACCGTACTTACCGGTTTCCCGTGGCTAAGTTTTGGCTATACACAAACCGACGGACCACTCAGGCTGCTTGCATCTTATATTGGCGAGTTTGGCCTAACCCTCGTGTGTATCGCAATTGGTTTTGCACTTTATCGCTTAACCCAAAAAGATTTTAAAACCCCGGCTGTTACTGCGACAGCTGTTGCACTTATTTTTACAGGCGCAAGTACCACAGGCAGTATTCATTACACAGATAAAAACATGTCAGTATTGCTCGTACAAGGCAACATACAGCAACACCTGCGCTTTGAGCCAAGTGAGTTTTGGACCACAATGAGCAAATACCAAGACATGACACGCCCACATTGGGATGCCGACTTAATCGTATGGCCAGAAGCCGCAGTGCCTGAAATAGAAATGCTTGCTGATTCCTACCTAGCCAATTTAGACAGTGCAGCTTCGTTTAATAACACTGCCCTTGTAACCGGTATTGTTGATTACCAGCGTGATACCAAAAATATATTCAACACGCTTATTGTGGTCGGTAATAAAGAACGCGGCGACGAGCACGGGCATTATCATTACCTTGATAAAAACCGCTATCAAAAACACCAGCTATTACCCATTGGCGAATTTGTGCCGTTTCAAGACTTTTTGCGCCCTATCGCCCCATTATTCGATTTGCCTATGTCATCGTTTACCCGAGGCGACAAAGTGCAAAACAACTTACGCGCCAATGGCTATAACTTACTCCCTGCTATTTGCTACGAAATTGTTTTTGCCGACTTAGTACGCGGTAATTACAAAAGCGACTCCGACCTACTCTTTACGGTAAGTAACGATGCCTGGTTTGGCGACTCTATTGGGCCTTTGCAACATATGCAAATAGCCCGCATGCGCGCTCTCGAGCTACAACGCCCTCTAGTGCGAGTTACCAACAATGGTGTAAGCGCCGTATACGACCCCATAAGCCACACACAACAAACCATGCCTCAATTTGAAGCTACCATATTGAAAGCCAACATTAAGCTTATAAAAGGCGACAGCGTGTACAGCCAATACGGCAATGTGTTTGTGTGGGGATTTGTGTTGTTGATGGGAGTTGTTGGATTTGGGGTTAGGTTGAGGGAGTAAGGACTGATAGCTTTCAGTAGGTAGCTATCAGTTTTTAAAACGAAATATACCTGACGCTAGTATTTCACCTTCATGAATATACAAAAGCTTATAACTTTAGTGTAGCTATAGCTTTATCTAATAGCCCTTGAAGTTCAGATTTCGATTGCTCATATTCATCAATATTAAGCTCACCCAATGTATTAAATTTATTCTGGATATATTTTTGGAAATATAAATTTTTGGTTAGCCTAATTTCGAGTAACTTTGATTCACGACTACTATAGTTATAATGCTTTAAGCTCTTTGCAATAAAGAAAAGTACATCATCTAATGATTCAATTAATACTTTTATTTGCTCATGAATATCTAGATAACTAGAGGTTAAATCAGCCCCTGCTTCCAATATTTTTATATGTTGAACCTTATATTCTCTCCAAATACTACCCAACTCTTCTATAAGCATTTGGTTTTCTATATCTATATCTTCTCGCTCAAACTCTTCAAGGTAATCAGAGTCAATACCGGTTTTGTTACATTTAAAACCACATGTTACCGTATGATAATTTGAAGCAATCATTACAAAATTACCACTCAAAAAACCCTTAAGTCTAGGTAAAGTATTTGTAATCATACCTATCCTTTCATTTAAACCTCTTAGCCTCAAGTATTCATGCCTAGTATAGAGAAGCGCAATTAGAGCTATAATCCCACCTAGAAAGCTACCAAAATTTGCAAATTTTTGCCCTAATCCCTGATCCCTGATCCCTGATCCCTGATCACCAAAAAATATTGTTATAGTCCCTGCCATCAAAAAGGTAATGGCTATTAGATAGATATAAATCTCCCAGTAAGGAGATTTCAAATCATCCATATATTTATCTAATTTCTTAAACATTAATGAACTCCCTTTGCTTTTTTTAATTACGTACCAAGGCTAACTCTACTTCGTATAGAAGATCCCTAAGCCCATAGTACCAACTAAGCGCTGCCACCGTGCCATGAGTTTCTTCTTCAAAGTAACGTTGATTTATATATAAACTGTTACTCGGGTGCGCTTTTAGTTTTTTAGCAAGCTCTAAGCCCCATTTATAATTAGCCTCTCCAATTTCACCAAAAGCTGCATTATTAGCAAAAGTAAAATATACATTGCCTTTAAGCTGCTTATTTATAAGCTGTTGCTCGTCAAAATAACGATTGAGATAATTATTATCCCAAAGGTAGGTTGCATCAATAATTAAGTAATCAGTAAATAAAGAGTGATTGGTAAGTAAAACATAGCTTGCGAACAAGCCACCGAAAGATTCCCCAATTAATACCCGCTTATTTGATGTACGGTAATTTTTATTAATGAAGGGAATAAGTTCTTTTTCAAAAAAAGCGTTGTAGTTTGCGGCATTGCCAATGTTTTCAAATTTTTCTAGTAGCTTGCCGTTAAAAGTCCAATCGACATTGGTAGGGGTAAAGTCGCGCTCTCTTATCGCATTTTTACTGTTTGGAACAGCGACAATAATTGCTTGTTGAATTTGTTTTTCTAGCCGCTCAGTACTGAGTGCTTCAACAAGCCCAGCTAAGGCTTTTAAATGGGTTGGGTCGCCATCAAGCAGGTAAATAACAGGATATACTCGTTCGAGGTTTTGCTTGTAGCTTGGCGGTAAATAAACACTATAACTGCGCTGCTCACCTAAAATAATAGACTTAAGCTGATGTTTTTTTGCTAACACAATATTTTCTGACGCATACGAAGCTGTAATAAAATACAGATAACTAAACGCCATTAATAAAGCTTTCATAACCATCCTTGTAATTAATAAGAGCAAACTTAACTTTTTACAGTCTCTTCTACCGTTTCCACATTTACAACTTGATTCAAGTTACCTTTAATAACCACCGTCGCTGATATTTTATCTTGAATTGCTTGCCTGTTTGGGTCCCAGTATATCTGTAAAAACCCTAACAAGCCTGTGGCAAAGCCTGCACCGTAGCCGCCGTAGCGACCAAAACAATCTAATAAACCTAATGGCTCACCGCTTAAGGCAACCACACGAATATTACATACCTTTTTACCCGGTGTTTGGCCGCGCCAAAGTAACGAGAACAACGTAAAGTAAACAGCAGCCCAGCCAAAACCTAAGCCTAAGTCTTGAATAATGCCTTTGCTCCACTGCAAAATACTATTTGTGTTTGTTTGTGCAGGTTTTTCTTCTATTAACTGTGCAGGCTTTATTTCGTTATTTTCACTGAGCACCAATAGTTGTAAAAGTACGGTAGCAAGTTGTGGGCTTTGTAGGTCGTCCATTTCTGCTAATTTGGGAACTTGCCCAATTAAATTATCAAGCGCTTTTTGTTGGCAAGGTTGCTCACAGCTGTCATCAGCTGTTTGCGCTAAATAAGTATTTACCCGTTGTTTTTCTGTGGCGGTAAGCTGAATTTCATCTTGTATTTTTACGCCCTGAACAGCTAAACCTTGATCAGCGTTTTCGTCTTCTAGGTAATCAATGCCAATTGAAAGCATAGTAAGTGCGCTTACAAATAAAATACTTGCTGCCGTTATTTTTAAGATTCTTCGCCACACATTCGACATTTTTGGAAGGTATTGCTGTGCCGTACCTTTATAAAAAGCCATTGCAGCAACAAATGCTATTAAAGCCGCGCTAAGTTTGGCTGCTAAAAATATCAGTGCTACATCAATAATAATAGCTAGTGCACGCCGAATTGGCGTAGCTAAAGGCAAGCCCAGTAAAGCGCTGTCAATTTTAAAAGCGTAGGGTGTAATAACTTCTCGGGTTTCAGAATTTGATAATTCTAATTGTTCTATTTCTGTGGCTTTCATTTATTTTCTTGTTATTAAAATAGGTAACCCGGTTAACTTACGCGTTTTTTATTTTTTGCTCAAGGTAAAGCTATTAGAATCAATGCACATCGAGTAGGGTGAGGCTTATACCTCATCCCTCTCACAGAACCGTACGTACGGACCTCGTATACGGCTCCTGTACCCTTCACATTTTATCAACTTATTTCCTAAACGCTGATAAAGCAAGCCATCCCGTATTCACTTTTTCTATTGGATATAAACCAAGCTCCTCAAA
>NZ_JASDCB010000095.1:0-10097 GCF_030408135.1 Pseudoalteromonas sp. APC 3691
TTTGAGGAGCTTGGTTTATATCCAATAGAAAAAGTGAATGCGGGATGGCTTGCTTTATCAGCGTTTAGGAAATAAGTTGATAAAATGTGAAGGGTACAGGAGCCGTATACGAGGTCCGTACGTACGGTTCTGTGAGAGGGATGAGGCATAAGCCTCACCCTACTCGATGTGCCCAAAACTTTTAAAGTAGATTTTCATGTTAATTTACTGTTTTGTTTTTATGCGATATTGTTACTAAAAATAAACTTAGGAACAATAAGAATGAGTAATAATCAAGACGCTTTACCTTCAGGGGTTGTTGCGCGTTTTTTAAATTTTGTTGAGCGGGTTGGCAATAAGCTTCCAGATCCAGCCGTAATATTTCTGTTTGCAATGTTATTAATTTGGTTTTTGTCGTGGTGGTTTTCAGGCGTAAGCTTTGATGCAATAGACCCACGTACCGGTGAAGCGATTATTATTAATAATATGCTGGCAAGTGATTCGCTCGCTACTTTTTTATCCTCTATGGTAAAAACCTTTACCGGCTTCGCTCCCTTAGGTGTCGTTTTAGTAGCTATGTTAGGTGTAGGTGTTGCAGAGCATTCGGGCTTCATTAATACCGGTCTTAAGTTAATGCTTAAAGTTACTCCTAAAAAGCTATTAACGCCTTCAATCATTTTAGTAGCCATTGTGAGCCATACCGCTACTGACGCAGGTTATGTATTAGTTATTCCACTTGCCGGTGTTATATTTTATGCTGCAGGACGCCATCCGCTTGCGGGTATTGCAGCTGCATTTGCTGGTGTGAGTGGTGGTTTTGGGGCTAACTTTATTCCATCAGGGATTGATCCATTGCTACAAAGCTTTACCCAAAGTGCGGCGCAAATAATTAATCCTGCAATGACAATTAACCCGTTAAATAACTGGGCATTTGCTTCAGCATCTAGCTTATTTATTGTGGCATTGGGCTGGTATATCACCGATAAAATTATTGAACCACGTTTACAAAAAACAGCGGTTGATGGTGCTAAAGAGGATTTACCTGTATTTGAAGATGCACGTAGTGATGAAAAACGTGCCTTTTATATAGCCAGTACCGTGATGATTGCTGGACTTGCGTTATTAGCATTTGTCTCTGCTCCAGACGATTCTGCAATGCGAAGTAGTGATGGATCCCTTACTAATTTTAGCTCTCCTTTAATGCAATCAATTGTACCACTAATATTTTTACTTTTTTGGATTCCGGGCACTGTATATGGCTTTACGGTAGGTACCTTTAAAACCTCAAAAGATATGATTGATGCTATGAGTAAAGCGATGAGCGGCATGGCATATTATATCGTCATGGCGTTTTTCTGTTCGCTATTTATTGCTGCATTTAGTAAATCAAATTTAGGTGCACTGCTCGCAATTGAAGGTGCGCAGTTATTAAAGGCGATGGAATTGCCAAGTGCAGTAACGGTTGTAGGCATTATCTTTTTAACTGGCTTTGTTAACTTGTTTGTAGGTTCAAGTTCAGCAAAATGGGCGTTACTTGGCCCCATTTTTGTACCAATGTTAATGCAACTCGGTATTTCGCCAGACTTAACTCAAGCCGCTTATCGTGTAGGTGACTCAAGCTCTAATATTATTACACCGTTAATGCCATACTTCCCATTAGTGGTGGTGTACTGTCAAAAGTATGTCAAAGGCACCGGTATAGGCACTTTAATTGCTATTATGCTGCCGTACTCAATTGCCTTTATGATTGGCTGGAGTATCTTTTTATTAGGTTATTGGGCACTTGGTATTCCTTTAGGTTTAGATGCAAGCTACATTTATCCAGCATTGCCTTAGCTTAAACCTTTATGAACCTCACTCACTTGAGTGAGGTTTTTAAATAAAAGTCCTGTAATGTAAAAGTAAGTCTAAGTTATCTTTCTAAATCTCTCACTATATAGCCAAATAAGCTGGCCTCTCCAACAATATACACATAATTATTTTTGTTGTTCATTATTGTAGACTTATCGTCATACCACCTAAAATCATGAATCTTATTCGTTTTAGGGTCTTTGAAGTATAAACGAGTACAGCTATCTTCATACTCAGTGCCACACTCTTGTACATCGGTCAGGATGTATTCTTTATACCAATAGTCGCCTTGTGTGTAGTAAGCCCATAATTTAATAGGATCAGAGATAAAAACATAGAGTATTCCAAAGATTAATAAAGGGGATAATGGGTACATGAAAATGGATGCTAATTTTATTTTAGTATCTGAGAAATTGTATTTAAGTGATTCTCTATATTTACTGCAGCGTTTATATTTATTGAATATAAGTATATTTAAATAGATAAATAGTGCACAACAGATAATAGGGAGGGTTATAAAGAAAACAGCGTCGTATAGTTCATTTGAGATGAATGGTGGATCTGTAAAGTCCATTAAAATAGGTATAGTGATGCATAATAAAATGGGGAGTACTATTGCTACAAAGAGCAAGTTGTCGTAAATCTTTTTCAATTTTTAATTCGTCCGTGAACTATAGCCTTTGTCTAGTTTACAGAATTTTTGTTATTTTAAAAATCAGAGAAATGTATTTATAGGCATTAAGCAACCCGAACTCAGGCTAAAAAAACTATCTCAAGCCGCTATTGAATTGACGCGAAAGTTTACTTTGTTTTCACTGTAGCAGCAGCTTAAAAACAAAAAAACCTTGTCACTTTCGTGGCAAGGTTTTTTTATTAAAGAGTCGTTGCTTATTTAGCTGTGAAGCTTACAGGGCGACGTTCTTTACGAGGACCGCTGCGCTTATCACCGCGTGCGCCGTCATCTTTATTAAAGCTGCGTTTCTTATCACCAGCTGGACGTTCAGAGCGTTCGCCACGTGGTTCAGCAGGACCTTGATCAGTTGTAATTGTTAAGCCCATAGGGCGTTTACAAATAAACACTTTTTGGAAGTGATCAAGTACATCTTTAGGCATGTTTTGCGGTAATTGAACCGTGCTGTGATTGTCGTGTAGACGAATATCACCAATAAACTTGCTTGAGATGTCAGCTTCGTTAGCGATAGCGCCAACAATATTTTTAACCTGAACACCATGTTCACGACCTACTTCGATACGGTAAGTATCCATAGGACCTGCATCACGGCTGTTACGTTCGCGAGGTTTACGCTCAGCGCGTTCACCACCACGTTCGCCGCCACGTTCGTTACGACGTCCACGGTCACCACGATCGTTGCGTGAATTGCGGTCGTTACGCTCGTTACGTTCACGAGGTTGAATCTTAACTTCTTCAACTTTAATTGGCGACTGTTGCTGTGCTAAACACAGTAACGCACCCGCTAAGCTTTCAAGAGGAAGATCAAGTTTTTCAGCCATGTTAGTAGCTACTTCATTGAAGAACGTGATGTCTTTGTTTTCAAGCGCAATAGTTAATTTTGCTTGTAACGCTTCGATACGTTTTTCTTCAACAATTTTTGCTGTAGGTAATTCAACTTGAGCAATTTCAGACTTCGTATGACGAATGATATTTTTAAGTAAATAACGTTCATTATGTTTTACGAATAAGATTGCTTTACCAGTACGACCAGCACGACCTGTACGGCCGATACGGTGAACGTAGGCTTCAGAATCTTGTGGGATATCGTAGTTGATAACTAAGCTTAAACGGTCAACATCTAGACCACGTGCCGCTACATCTGTTGCAATAACAATGTTTAGCATGCCACTTTTTAAGCGATCTACAGTGCGTTCACGTGCTTGCTGGTTCATGTCACCGTTAAGTGGAGCAGCAGAGAAACCTTCGCGCTCTAATAACTCAGCAAGTTGTACTGTATCGTTACGCGTACGTACGAAAACAATAGCACCTTCATATTGCTCAGCTTCTAAGAAACGAACAATTGCTTTATTTTTATGTACGCTTGCATTCCAAAACACTTGCTCAACAGATGATACTGTAGAGTTACGCGCAGAAATATGAACCTGTTCAGGATTGTTCATATACTTGCTGCTGATGTTTTGAATTTGCTTAGGCATAGTCGCAGAGAAAAGACATGTTTGCTTTTCGCGCGGTGTTTTTTCCATGATGCTTTCTACATCATCGATAAAGCCCATACGTAACATTTCATCGGCTTCATCAAGTACAAGAGCTTGTAGAGCATCAAACTTGATAGTGCCACGGTTAATGTGATCGATTAAACGACCTGGAGTTGCAACAATAACCTGAGCGCCACGACGAAGTGCGCTTAGTTGGATACTGTAGCTTTGGCCACCATATAGTGCCAATACTTCAATACCACGAACATGTTTAGCATATTGTTCGAATGCCTCAGCAACTTGGATCGCAAGCTCACGTGTTGGTGTGAGTACAAGGATCTGTGGCTGTTTCACAGACGGGTCAATATTATTTAGTAATGGCAGTGCAAATGCTGCGGTTTTACCTGTACCCGTTTGAGCTAGTCCCAGTACGTCCTTTCTTTCTAGCAATAACGGTATACATTGAGCTTGGATTTCAGATGGTGTCTTGTAACCCAACTCTTCAACTGCCTTCAAAATTGCAGGAGAAAGATTTAGAGATTCAAACGTGACTGGTTCTGACATTAATACGCCTCAACGAATTTAAAGAGGCGCGCATTATATAGGATTCGCGAGGCAAATGCTTGTATAAATTGAAACTAATTTCTATGTGTTTGATGTTGGTCGAAATTTAACCAGTTTGATTTGGGGTTTATTAAACTGGTTAACATATTTAATACAACGCTTATTTGTACAAACTTAGGTTTTCTTTTGCGTAAGCTTCAAATTCTGTAAATCCACCGATGTGATTTTGATCCACAAAAATTTGTGGAACGGTAGGGCAAGGTTTACCTGCTGACTTTTCAAGGTCGGCTTTACTAATGCCTTCTTTAATTATATCGATGTAGCGAAATTTAAAGTCATCACGTTCATTTGATAGTTGCTGCGCAACATCTTTTGCACGAACACAATATGGACAACCTTCACGGCCAAAAATTACAGTTAACATAGTTTTCTCCTCAATTTTATTATAATCAGTTTAAATGATTGAAAAATTATTTAAAGCAAAAAAAATCGATTGCACCATTCTAATAAAAACCATAAATCAAATATTGCATAGCAATATGATTTGCAAAATGCGAATGAAAGACTAAAACACTGTCTGTCTAATACCTAAGTATATGAATGCAATTGTGTTTACAGGAATTAATTTGTGGCACATAACTTGATAATTAAGAGCTGTACATTGGGTTAACGAGAATACTTTATGAACATTAATAGTCACGTTTTAGAAATTATCCAAGGGGTAATCGGTAAACATTGTGAAACCCAAAATAGAAATTTTTCAATTACTTTAATTAACAAGTTGCAATGTAACTACGTTTGTTTGCAAATTCCTCTTGAGCAAATGATTGCGCAATGCGAGGAGTTTCTCATTCCAGCGCTAGCATCCGTAAAGCAGAGCTTTTTACTTAACCTAGAAGCAAATATACAAGGGGTTAGTCTTCATTACCAGATTGATGGTTCTGAGCAAGTAAGCACGCTGGATTTTCACGGGCTTTTAGCTACAAAAGAGTCTGTTAGTTTGGCGCTTGATATTAGCCAAAATATAGACGTTCTAACTGATTGTGAGGCGTTATTTAAAAGTTGTTTAAAAACATCGGATAAAACCCATGATCGATATGGCTTAAATTTTAAATTATTCAATAGCACTTTTAAGGAAACGGTACAGATTGAGGATTTACGTCATCTTAGTGGTGACGCGCTAACTGACAAACTAAATGGTGATAGCATAAATAGACACATAAAGTTATGCACTATTAGCGATATTAGTGGGCTGAGCCAAGAAAATAAACTATCTCAAAAAATATTAGGTTGGCCATTTTTTGATACTGACCTCATTACCATTTTAACAACATTTCATACGCAAACACGTTTATCTGTATTAGTGGCGGATGATAGCTTACCAAGCCAAATTGCAACAAAAGTAATGCTCGAAATGCTGGGCTGCTTAGTAACATGTGCAGGGAATGGCGCTAGTGCTTTAACGCTTGCTCAAAATGAACCATTTGATTTACTGCTCTTAGATGAGCGCATGCCAGGAATGTTTGGCAGTGACGTTGCACAGCAATTGGGGAGTCAAAATACACCTAATAATGATACACCCAAAGTTATTTTAACGGGGCTAACAGGGGATGAGCAGATAGCTGAGTTATTTGAAAAAGGAATTACGCACTATTTACAAAAGCCAGTGACCAAAGCAGTGCTCGAAAAGTTTATTAAACCTTGGCAATTAGCGTCTTAAATTGGTTAATAAGGTGGCAATGATGCATGACTTTTCTAAAACAGCGCTTATTTTGATTGGTTTTCAAAATGATTACTTTTCACCAAAAGGTATTTTGTATGACGTGGTTGAAGAGTCGTCAAGAATTACTGGCGTGGTAGAAAATACACTCTCTTTATTGACCGCCTGTGCAGAGCAATTTGCGTTAGTTGTTAATACACCCATTCATTTTACACAAAACTACAGTGAGCTTAAAAATCCGATTGGCATATTAAAAGCTATTGCAGATGTGGGCGCATTTAAAGCAGGTTCGTATGGCGCTCAAACCATTGAGCAGCTAGATTTTTTTAGCAATGTTATAGAAGTGGTGCCTGGGAAAAGAGGTTTAAATGCTTTTACACATACTACTCTAGCGCAAAAGCTCAAAGAACATGGTGTCACTAATGTAATTTTAGCCGGTACGGTGACTTCTATTTGTATTGACTCAACTGCGCGTACGGCTGTTGAACTTGGTTTTAACGTCACTATTTTAAGTGACTGCACATCGAGTCGCACTCCTTTTGAACAAACTTTTTACTGTGAAGAGGTTTCCCTTCTTTATGCACGAGTTTGTCAGAGTAATACTTTTATAAAGTATTGGAGAGATCATGAATAATAATGATGAGCTACAAGTTCAAATCCAATATGCACTAGTTGAAAAACTTTCCAATAGTAATCGACGTCAAGCAAAGCTATTAGCTATTTTAGATGAATGTATTTTTGAGTGTGATAAGCATTTAAATCTTACCTATATTAACGAAGCATGGGAGAAGAAACTAGGTTACTCAAGCGATTCATTAATTGGTTCTAATATTACTAAGTTAATGAATTGCGATGATATTATGCATTTTGTTGCATACAGTTGTTGTTTGCTTGAAGGAAAGCAGACTCCTAGTGTAGAAATACAAATAAAAAATAGTCTCGGACTCTTAAACTGGTTTGAGTTGAGGCTAGTTTATGATGAAAAAAGCGGTTTTATAGGTTCACTCTATGACATTCAACGTCATAAAGACTCACAACTTTTGCTTACACAACAGCAAAAATATGTAAAACGCTTATCGCTTGTTGCGAGCCATACAAATAACTTAGTAATAATTACAGATAAATTTGGCGTAATTGAGTGGGTTAACAATAGTTTTGAAGTACTTACAGGTTACACCTGTGATGAGGTTATAGGGACCAGTCCTGGTCATTTACTGCAAGGGCCAAAAACATGTGAAAAAAGCCGTAAGGTCATGTCTCATGCCGTAAAAAATGGACTTCCTTTTCAAGTTGAAACTACAAATTACGATAAAAACGGTAATATTTATTGGGTTGCTATTGATGCAAACCCAGTGCGAGATGATGAAGGCCAAGTAAAGCACTTTATCGCTATAGAAACTAATATTACGCAGCGAGTTAAAGCCGAACAAGCAATGGCAGAGATAGAATATAATTATCACTCTGTCGTTGATAATATCCCTGATATTGTTTTACGCCTTGATACATTTGGCAATCTATTATTTATAAATCAAGCATGGCAGCGAGTTCTACACAGCAAGGTAGATGAGAGCCTTGGCTTACCTATAATTAAGTTTATAGCAAAAGAAGATGTAGAAAAAATTAGTAGCACTTTACTTGATTATAAACAAGGTAAGCGTGACATTCGTCGCTTTGATATACGTTTAATTAATGCACAAGGTATAAATAACTGGGTCTAAATTACACTTACTCCAATTGTTGGTGGCTACGAAAGTGATTTATCATCAATTGCTGCGACACTTGTGGATATACAAGAGCGTATTGAAAGCGAGCAAATATTACTTGAAGCTAAACATCAGGCAGAAACCCTAGCGGAGTCAAAAAGCCGATTCATGGCAAATATTAGCCATGAAATTCGCACGCCATTAAATGCTGTGATTGGATCTGCAGATATTTTGCATCATACCGGTTTAACTTCTGAACAAATGCGCTATACACAAATGATTAAAACAAGTTCTGACGCGCTATTAAGTGTATTGGACGATGTATTAACGTACTCACGTTTTGAAGCACAAGCCATAACACTAAATAATCAGCCATTTAGTATTGATACGTGTATTGAAGAAGCAATAGATATAATTTCCCAAAGTGCTTTACAAAAAGGGCTTGAGGTTATTTTTGATTTTTATCCTGATGTACCAGCTCAAGTAATTGGTGATCATGCCCGTATAAGACAAATAGTCATAAATTTATTAGCCAATGCGATTAAGTTCACTCAACATGGTGTAATAACGGTTACTGTTAAGTGCACTCATATTGAAGGTAATAATTTAAACCTTTATATATCTGTAAAAGACACGGGTATGGGAATTGCAAAAAATAAAATTGACAGTATGTTTATGCCTTTTATTCAATCCGATAATTCAATTACTCGAAAGCATGGTGGTAGTGGCTTAGGGCTTGCGATATGTAGGCAAATTTGTGATGTAGTAGGTGGAGATATTTCGGTTAGTTCTGAGTTTAATAAAGGAAGCGAGTTTATAGTTAATTACCCGCTGCAAATAGACACAACTGACTCAATTTTAAGAGAAGGGTTTGCAGCACGAAGTAAAAAACCAAAAGTATGGATAGTAGGAAGTCACGAAATTCTAAAAACAGCCTTGGAGCATACGCTCACTCGGTTTTCTATCACTTTTGAACATTACGAAGTATGCCCAGATATACCCAAGTACGATAGTTTTCCTGATGCAATTGTACTAACTGATCCTCAAATGTTAGCCCAAACACGCGAGCGTATAAATACATACAACTCCCTTAATTCACCGTGTTTACTCATCCTAGATTTGCTAGGTAAAAGCTTATTACCGCAAAATATTAACGACAGAGAGCTTAGGTTAAATGGCCCTTATAAAGTATCGCATGTACTACGGGCAATTAGTTTATTAGAAGAGCAGCTGTTTCATTTGGATATTATATTTACCAATCGTGAGCAAAAAGAAACTTTAGAAAGCTCCTTAGGGTTAACTCAGTTAAGCGGAACCAAGGTATTGGTTGCTGAAGATAATACGAATAATCAAATTGTAATTCGGCAGTTTTTAGAACAAAAAGGTTGCCGTGTACATATTGTTAGTGATGGTCAAGAGGCAATAATCAAGGCGCAAAACGATGAAATTGATATTATTTTTATGGATATCCAAATGCCAATACTCGATGGGATTTCTGCAACTAAAGCAATCAGAAAGTTAGGTATAGCCACCCCCATAATAGCACTCACTGCAAATGCGATTCATGGTGATAAAGATCGATTTATAGACGCGGGGATGAATGACTATTTAGCTAAGCCAATTGTAAGTGAGACACTTTATTTATTACTTGATAAATATGCCCCAGAGCAGGTTATTGAATCTAAACATTTAAAGCTCTCTCGTTTAGCGCAAGTGTGGGAAAAGCTGAGTTGAGCAATGAAGGCTAGGGTTTGTTAAACGTTTAGGGTTAAGTTTGTAGCAGTGTGTTTGGTATTTAGGCAAAGTTGAGCCTATGCAGTGTGGTTATTTTCCATAAATGGGCGATAACGTAGCATTAATGCCAAACAGGCGCTGCCCAAAGGTTTCTTCCTAAGGGCTATTTACTCTTTGTTGCCAACATGGATGTAGGTAAGGGGCGTGAGCAGAACGCGGAAGCTTTGCTCGGTCTTACATCGATGTAAGTCTGTCTCTTATACACAAGTCTTTGAATATCGTTAAGTCTGTGATCTAATCGATCATCATCACTCATAGATTTATCGTATGCACACAAACACTTCTGAAGAATGGGCTCAATTAATTTTTGGTAACGC
>NZ_JASDCB010000096.1:0-10006 GCF_030408135.1 Pseudoalteromonas sp. APC 3691
TGCGCATCTTATACAGTATGCCTTCGAGCGTTTTTCTATGGTCGGGCTTATTATAAATTCGACCACTTAAGTACATTACTTTTGATAAGACATTCCATGTCCCGTCTGTTAACATTAATCTTGGCATGTAGGTTCGGTGTAAAGTTTTCTGGCGAATTCAATTATACCTTATCTTCATGCTGTTTGTTTTTCATACCACAAAGATCAACACGCCCTAGTGATGAGTTCTCTTGTCCTCGGCCGGCATCCCAGATGTTCGAAAACGTAGAAATGACTTTCCCATGTCGAGAGGTTGTAATTATTCGACGTCCGTCTTATGTATTTGGTCTAAATTGGGATTTAGAAAGTAATAGCAGAAAATTTAGAAAATTTTCGGCTAAAATGTCTGATGAGGTTTGGTTTGAAAGCTGGAAAAATCATGACAAAGATGCACAACTGTGGCCAGGCGATGGTCTTTTAGCTGATATTAAAACCACTAAGAAAGTCAATAAACACCGACATACAACCTCTATAGAATGTGAAATTATTAAAGTTGTACGAGTGATACCGCAAGAAAAGGTGAAACAAACTGAATTGGATTTAAGTGATGAGTAAAATAAATTATGAGAGTGCAAAAAAGGAAGCTTTATTTATAGCTTTACCATTTCTTGTCCTTTTATTACTCAAAGTACTACAAGGCGATTTTATTGGTTTTATTAAACTTTCAGATTTTTCTTTAGCAACATCAATACTGTGGGGACAGTTGCTAGCAAAAACATTTGATGTACCAGATAAAAATAAAAACAGAGATAAGTTCAGTACCAAACAAGTGCAAATTTTCATTTTTTCGTTTTTATCATTAACTCTCTATATTGGACTTAACTTTTTAGAAGCTATTAGTGACACCGTATATTGGGCTCAACTCGCTTGGTACGGATTTTCCATCCTTTATTACATCCCCGTATCCACATTAATGAATGATTTAACTCGAAGATGACCATGTAATTTATTATATAGAAAAGCGTAATATAAAATCGCGCTTTTCTATTCCATCATTTCATTCAACTTAAAAAGTTTAATCTTAAAGCCCTAAGCCTGCCATAAAGTCGTCATCTGCGTCGTCTTGCACAACTTCTTTAGCCTTTGCGCTTTCTTTTTCAGCTTTCTTTTTCGCTTCGTTTTCAATTATGTCGTCTGGGTCGAGTGCTTCTGCAATATCAAAGTCGTGTAATTTAATGAACTCTGTTTTATCCATCGCTAATTCCAAGTAAAAAATATTTTGCTTACTTGTCGTGAATGTTACGCGGCGGGCTTGCGGGCGATCCATCGTGGTATCTACCGATATTTGCACTTGCTTGTTTATTGCCATCATTTTTGGCTGGTTTTGCGTAATAGACGTATGTAATTGCTCACGCACTTTAGACGTAAAGTCGCCAACAATTTGATTCATCAACTCGCCTAGTACGTTTGATACGTCGTCTGATAAATGGCTATGCGCTATTTCATCTTCTGGCATTCCCATATTGCGCATGTAATCGCCATAAATTTCCATCGCCGCTTGCGAAGTAAAGTTGGTAATTACGAGCCCTGTAAAACCGCCGTCAAATAAAACAAAGCAACCAATATCTGGTCGCATACATGTACGTGTTATTTTTTGCACCATGGCTGAGTAGCTAATACCATTACCGCTGGCTGATGTGAGTACACCTGTCACTGAATGACAAAGGGTTGCTAATATATCGTCTGTGCTGATGACCTTACTTTTGCTCATTTAATCTTCTCTTTTGTACTTATTATTCATAATTCTAGTCAAGCTACTGAATTTATCACTGACTATCCAGTATAAAATGTTAAAATAGCGCCATTATTTACAAAGAGACTGCCTTCGTGACCATAAAAGACAGTATTTATGCCTCTGAGCAACAAGTAAAAGATTTTAGCTTTGACCAAAATGTAGTCGAAGTTTTTCCAGATATGATCCAGCGCTCTGTACCTGGGTACGCAACTATTGTCAGTACAATGGGTAAGCTTGCGGGTGAATACGCGCAAAGTAACTCAAATCTTTATGATTTAGGCTGCTCACTTGGCGCAGTAACACTTAGCATGCGACGAAATATTCGCACCGATAACTGCCATATAATAGCGGTAGATAATTCTCAAGCTATGGTTGAACGTTGCAAGGTGCACTTACAAGGTTTCAAATCGGATGTGCCGGTTACTGTTACTTTGGGCGATATTAACGAGCTTGAGATTCAAAACGCATCGGTTGTGGCAATGAACTTTACACTGCAATTTATTCCACATGCGCAGCGCCAAGCCGTGCTTGAGAAAATATACGCTAATTTAAAACCTGGTGGTGTATTGCTGCTAAGCGAAAAAATTAAAGCCGAAAACGAGCAATGCGACAATTTATTGATTGATTTACACCACGACTTTAAACGTCACAATGGTTACTCTGAGCTTGAAATAAGCCAAAAGCGTACCGCCATCGAAAACGTTATGCGCCCAGATACACTAAGCGCTCACTTTACTCGCTTACAAGATATTGGTTTTAGCCAAACTCAAGTGTGGTATCAATGTTTTAATTTTTGCTCAATGGTAGCAATTAAATAAAGAGAGTCATCCATGTCTCAATGGTTTAACCAATTTTACGCATCTATCGCACAAAGCCCACTTAGTCACTGGCTAGAAACCCTCCCTGCTCAATTAAAACATTGGCAAAAAGAGGCTAGCCACGGTGATTTGCCTAAATGGCAAAAAGTACTTAAAAACTTGCCTGAGGTGGCAACTTCGCATGTTGATATTTCTACTAAGGTAGAAATTGGCGCGTCAGGGGAAATGAGTGATGGCGAGCAAAAGCAAGCCATGCATTTATTAAAACGCATGATGCCATGGCGCAAAGGCCCATTTAGTGTGCACGGAATTGAAATAGACACAGAGTGGCGCAGTGATTGGAAGTGGGACCGCCTGCTTCCTCATATTGAGCCACTAAAAGACCGCACTGTTTTAGATATTGGTTGTGGCTCAGGGTATCATTTATGGCGTATGCGCGGTGAAGGCGCAGAGTTTGTCGTGGGTATTGATCCATCTGATTTATTTTTATGTCAGTTTCAGGCAATTAAACACTACAACCCAGATGAAAACGTACATTTACTGCCACTAGGCGTAGAAGCATTACCCGAGCTTAAAGCGTTTGATACTGTTTTTTCTATGGGTGTACTTTATCATCGTCGCTCACCTATCGACTTTTTAGCGCAGTTAAAAGCGCAGCTTCGCCCAGGCGGCGAACTCGTACTTGAAACCCTAGTAATTGAAGGCGACGAAAACAGGGTATTAGTCCCAACCGACCGCTACGCTAAAATGCGCAACGTTTGGTTTATTCCAAGTGCTGCAGCATTAAAGCTGTGGATGGAACGCGTTGGCTTTAAAGATGTGCAAATAAAAGATTGCGCTATTACCACGCTTGAAGAGCAACGTAAAACCGACTGGATGGAAAACGAATCGTTAATCGACTTTTTAGATCCAAACGATACAAGTAAAACAATTGAAGGCTACCCCGCTCCACTTCGAGCCATATTAACCGCAAAAGCATAGCTTGTTAATTTAACGCCTTTAATACTAAAAAAACGCCTACGGGCGTTTTTTTTGTTTATTTAAACAACAAACAGCGGACAAGTGTCCTTGTTAATTATTTCAAAATTACATTTACGCTAGCCGCGACCTTGCAATTGTTGTAAAATACGCGCGTTTCTAAGCAACCCAAAACAACTATTTTGAGGAAAACCTGTGAGCGAACAAAAACAGTCTCTAAGCTATAAAGACGCGGGCGTAGATATCGACGCTGGTAATGCACTTGTTGAGCGTATTAAAGGCGTAGTTAAAAAAACTCGTCGTCCTGAAGTAATGGGCGGAATTGGTGGTTTTGGCGCACTTTGCGAAATTCCTGAAGGCTACAAGCAACCAGTATTAGTTGCAGGCACAGATGGCGTTGGTACTAAACTACGTTTAGCAATCGACTTAAAAAAACATGATACGGTTGGTATTGATTTAGTTGCAATGTGTGTAAACGACTTAATTGTTCAAGGTGCTGAACCCCTGTTTTTTCTAGATTACTATGCAACTGGTAAACTAGATGTAGACACAGCAGCTGACGTAGTGACAGGTATTGGCAAAGGTTGTGAAATTTCAGGTTGTGCCCTAATTGGTGGCGAAACAGCTGAAATGCCAGGTATGTATGATGGTGAAGACTACGACATGGCAGGCTTTTGTACAGGCGTTGTAGAAAAATCAAAAATTATTGATGGCACAAAAGTAGCAGCAGGCGATCAGCTTATTGCACTTGCTTCAAGCGGTCCTCATTCAAATGGCTTCTCTTTAATTCGTAAAGTACTTGAAGTGTCAAAAGCTGATACCAGCGCTGACTTTGAAGGTAAAACATTAGGCGAAACTCTACTTGAGCCTACGCGTATTTACGTAAAACCTTTACTTGAGTTATTCAAAAACGTTGACGTACATGCGCTTTCGCATATTACTGGCGGCGGTTTTTGGGAAAACATTCCACGCGTATTACCCGCTTCAGCAAAAGCTGTAGTTAAAGGTGATAGCTGGCAGTGGCCACCAATTTTTAATTGGTTACAAGAAAACGGCAACATTACTACACACGAAATGTACCGTACATTTAACTGTGGTGTAGGCATGGTTTTAGTAGTCCCTGCTGACAAACTTGAGCAAAGCTTAACAATGCTAAAAGACTTGGGCGAAAATGCATGGCACCTTGGTGAAATTCAAGATGCAGCAGCTGGCGAAGAGCAAGTTGAAATTGTAGGTGGTGCTAAGTAATGGCACCGACTCGTCTGGTAGTTTTAATCTCAGGTAGTGGCTCTAATTTACAAGCCATCATAGATGCCTGCGAACGTGGCGAGATAAACGGGCATATAGCGGCTGTTATTAGTAATAAAGCAGACGCTTATGGCCTAGAGCGTGCAAAACAAGCAGGTATTGCTACAAAAGTGCTCAGTCATAAAGATTTTGACTCGCGCGAAGCGTACGATGCGCAATTAATGAACGTTATCGACTCTTTTATGCCAAATCTAGTTGTATTAGCTGGGTTTATGCGTATTCTTACTCCTGGCTTAGTGCAAAAATATGTTGGAAAAATGTTGAACATTCATCCATCTTTGTTGCCTAAGTATCAGGGGCTGAATACCCACCAAAGAGCAATTGATGCAAAAGACGATGTTCATGGCGTAAGTGTTCACTTTGTTACTGAAGAATTAGACGGCGGTCCCGTTATTCTTCAGGCGCAAATACCTGTACTCAAGGATGATACAGCAGAAACATTAGCAAAACGCGTGCATGAGCAAGAGCATATAATTTATCCTTTGGTGGTCAAGTGGTTCAGTGAACACAGACTTACTATGGAAGCAGATTATGCAGTTCTTGACAAAAAACAACTTCCTGCACACGGCGCGCACTACCCACAATAAAAAAATAAGTGCCCTGTTGTTATGTGCGGGCGCTTTACTTCCAACTAGCCTAATTGCAGGCGAATTGACCCAGTATCAAGCTAATTACGATATTTTACGCAAAGGTAAAAATCATGGTGAGGCTGTTCGTGAGCTCAAAAAAACGGGCGATGATACTTATGAACTAACATACCACAGCAATATTGAGTGGATGATCTTTTCTGATTCTCGTGAAGAAACATCAGAGTTTACCTTTAAAGATGGTAAGGTTACCCCGCATCATTACAATATGATCCGCACCGGTACAGGCCCAGATAAAGATTATAAGATTGATTTTGATACGACAAATAAGGTAGTGACTAGCAGCGCTAGCGAATACCCACTAAAATGCGAATGGACTGATGAATTTCAGGATGCTATTTCGTACCAAGTGCAAGTGCGCGAAGGATTGAAAAAAGGTGAAACGAGCTTTTCATTTCCGCTTATAGACAAAAAAGGTAATCGCCGCGACTACAACTTTGAAGTATCTGGCACCGAGATGATTTCGTTGCCTATTGGTAATGTAGAAGCCATTAAAGTAAAACGTTTATACGATAACGATAAACGCCAAGCGATTGCGTGGTTTGCGCCAGAAATGGATTACATGCTGGTACGTATGTGGAAAGGCGAAAAAGGTATGGAGCAGTTTGAAGTTCAAATGAATTCATTTACTGTTACTGCACCTACAGCTGTTGCGCCTGCTACAGCACAACAACCTCAAGAAGCTAACTAGCTTTAAATAAATCAGTAATAAAATAGGTGGGCTAAATTAGCTCACCCATCTTAAACAATGCAAATTCTCCCGGCTCCATTTTTTGCCAACGCTCATCGTTAGTTAATGGCCTTGTTGTTATTACCGTCACTACATCGTTTGGTGTGGTCTCTTGTTGAAAATCAACCACCATGTCGGCATCAATCAACGTTGCTTTACCAAATGGCGCACGGCGCGTTATGTAATGTAAGTTATTAGTGCAATACGCTAAAACAAACACCCCGTCGGTCAATAACATATTAAACACCCCTTTTTCACGCAGAGTATGCGACAACTTAGCAGCGTATCTAAAAACCGACGCCATATTACTTGGACGCTTTGGGTATTTTTCGCGAATTTTATCAAGTAACCAACAAAAAGCGAGTTCACTATCGGTGTTACCCACTGGGCGATAGTACTGCGGTTTTAAATCATGATAATTAGATAGCTGCCCGTTATGAGCGTAAGTGATTTCACGCCCCCATAACTCTCGTGTAAAAGGATGAGTATTTTCAAGACATACTCGCCCGCGGTTACCTTGGCGAATATGGCTAATAACCGAGACACTTTTAATTGGGTATGCTTTAACGAGCTTTGCAATTTCAGATTGATAACTCGGCTCAGGATCTTTAAAGGTTCTACAGCCTTTACCTTCGTAAAATGTAATACCCCAACCATCTTTATGAGGACCTGTATTACCACCACGCTCTAAAAGGCCTGAAAAACTAAAACAAATATCGGTAGGCACATTGGCTGACATGCCAAGTAATTCACACATTAATAAAATAACCCTTAAAAACCATACATTAAAATAAATAGCGAATATTTGTGTATTAAGCGTACACTAAATTGCAGCCCGCTATAACGGTTATACTTACTTAAAAAGTGTCATTTTGCTATTAGATTTATTTATTTTTACGTTAACACTACTTACGGCTAATGCTTTGACTATACGATAGTTATTGAGCGTTCCTCTGTCGGGTAATTAAATATCGTATTTAAGTTACTTTCTACTACAATTTAACATCGTTATGTACTTGAAAATTACTGTTACTAGCGCTACTCTAAGTGAGGTGGTCTGACCTCTATTAAGGAATAAAAATGACACTCATATTTACACTGGTTCTAATCGCGTTGCTTTGCACTGCGGTTTACCACAGAGCAAGTTGGAACACAGCACTTGGTGTTTCGGCTATTACTTTATTAATTGGTACCTTTGCGGGTGCTTTTGGTTTAATTAGCTGGTTGATCTTTTTGATCATCGCGGTTCCTCTTTCTGTTACTGGCCTTCGTCAGCAATATATCATCAAGCCTATTTTTGCTACGTTTAAAAAAGTAACGCCAAGCATGTCTGATACTGAAAAATCAGCTATTGATGCCGGTACGACGTGGTGGGAAGCTGACTTATTTTGCGGTAACCCAGATTGGAAAAAACTTCACCAATACCCAGTTCCTAAACTTACTATTGAAGAGCAAGCCTTTGTTGATGGCCCTGTTGAAGTAGTTTGTAGCATGTTGGACGATTGGGAAGCAACGCACGAACTAACCGACCTTCCTCAAGATGTGTGGCAGTATCTAAAAGATAATAAATTTTTTGCCATGATCATCAAAAAAGAATACGGCGGTTTAGAGTTTTCTGCATTTGCACAGTCTTGTGTACTTCAAAAACTAACAAGTAAATCAACATTACTTTCGTCAATTGTTGGTGTACCGAACTCTTTAGGCCCAGGTGAATTATTACAACACTATGGTACAAAAGAGCAAAAAGATCATTACTTACCGCGCCTAGCGAGCGGTCAAGAAATTCCATGTTTTGCATTAACTTCGCCAGAAGCGGGTTCTGATGCAAGCTCAATTCCAGACTACGGTGTGGTATGTAAAGGGCAATGGAATGGTGAGGAAGTTGTGGGTGTTAGTTTAACGTGGAATAAGCGTTACATTACACTTGCCCCAGTGGCTACCGTACTTGGTCTTGCGTTTAAGTTACAAGATCCAGATGGCCTAATTGGCGACAATAAAGAGCCAGGCATCACCTGTGCACTTATTCCAACGGACACTCCTGGAGTTGAAATTGGTCGTCGACATTTCCCGCTAAACGTACCATTTCAAAATGGTCCTACTCGCGGTAAAGATATTTTCGTACCACTTGATTATATTATTGGTGGTCCAGATATGGCTGGTCAAGGCTGGCGCATGCTGGTTGAGTGTTTATCGGTTGGTCGTGCGATTACATTGCCGTCAAATTCTGCCGGTGGCATTAAAATGATTGCCGTTGCAACGGGTGCGTATAGCCGTATTCGTCGTCAGTTCCGTTTACCTATTGGTAAAATGGAAGGTGTTGAAGAGTCACTAGCAAAACTTGCTGGTTACGCATACAGCTCTGATGCTGCGGTTAGTATGTCTACGGGTGCGGTGGATTTAGGCGAAAAGCCATCGGTAGTTTCTGCCATTATTAAATACCACCTGACAGAGCAAATGCGTGATGCAACTATTCATGCAATGGATGTACTTGGCGGTAAGGGCATCATGCTTGGGCCAAATAACTATTTAGGTCGTGGCTATCAAGGGGCACCTATTGCCATTACCGTTGAAGGTGCAAACATCTTGACCCGTAATATGATTATTTATGGTCAAGGTGCAATTCGCTGTCATCCATTTGTACTTACCGAACTAGGTGCGTGCGAAATTGAAGACCGCGAAGAAGCGCTTAACGTATTTGATAAAGCGCTAATGGGTCACATTGGTTTTACTATGTCGAACCTTGTACGTACTAAATGGCTTGCACTTACCGGCGCTCGTTTTACAAGTGTGCCGTACAACGACGAAACTGCTGAATTTTACCGTATAGCGTCACGCTTTAGTGCATCACTTGCTCTTATGTCAGACATTAGCATGGCAGTATTTGGTGGTTCACTAAAACGTAAAGAACGTATTTCAGCACGTTTAGGTGACTTACTTAGTTATTTATACTTAGTGTCTGCAACGCTTAAGCGTTACAACGACGAAGGCCGTAAAAAAGAAGATTTTGCTCTAGTAAAATGGAGTTGCCAAGATCACCTTTACCATTGCCAACGTGCACTTGCTGATTTAATTAATAACATGCCTTCGGCTCCACTACGCGCCGTGTTAAAAGTATTGTTATTCCCGTTTGGTCGCCCTGTTCGTAAACCAACTGACCAACTTGAGCATAAACTAGCACAACTACTACAAGTACCTAGCGAAACGCGTAACCGTTTAGCAAGCTACGTATACCTAACAAATGAGCCACTTAACCTTGTAGGTCGTCAAGAGCAAACGCTTAAAGACGTCCTTGATGTTGAGCCATTATTTGAAAGAGTATGTAAAGAAAAAGGCCTTAAACTGCCATTCTTTCAGCTTGATAAAGTAGCGCAAATGGGGCTTGAAGCAGGCATTTTAAGCCAAGCAGAGGCTGATAAACTAGCTGCTGTTGAGCAATCTCGTTTAGATGTTATTAACGTTGATGACTTTGACCCGGCTGATTTACTTGCAGGCAAAGCCGCACGTAATAGCGTTAAAAAAGAAGCTGATGCTGCTTAACTAAGCTAAGCATTTACAGACCAAAAGCCAGCATATAACGTGCTGGCTTTTTTGTGCACAATAAAAAGTTTTAACAACTTGATGGAGCACGGCAAGATCATTATAAATTGAACTTATAGAGCAAGTAGTGATCAGATCAAGGCATAATAATTACTTGGTCGCATAAATATGAGCACTACTTTTCTGAAACATTTTAATTCAATTACAGATCCTC
>NZ_JASDCB010000097.1:0-9993 GCF_030408135.1 Pseudoalteromonas sp. APC 3691
GAGGATCTGTAATTGAATTAAAATGTTTCAGAAAAGTAGTGCTCATATTTATGCGACCAAGTAATTATTATGCCTTGATCTGATCACTACTTGCTCTATAAGTTCAATTTATAATGATCTTGCCGTGTGTTTGGTAGAAAAAAACAAAAAACAGTTAGCTCTAATTTAAAAAGAGTGAATCACACACCGTCTATTATTTCTGAAGACGTACGCCTTACAGGCACTTTAGTTAGCCAAGGTGAAGTACAGCTTGATGGCCGTATTGATGGTGACATAAAAGTGGAGCATTTAGTTATTGGCTCAGCGGGAGTTGTTGAAGGTATTGTTGAAGCTAAAAGCGTTATTGTTAAAGGTAAAGTTATTGGGTCAATTAATGCCAGTGAAGTAAAAGTACAAAGTGGCGCTCATGTTCATGGCGATGTATTTCACGATACATTGAGTATTGATGCAGGCGCAGTAATTGAAGGCAGTATAAAGCAACGCTTTGAAAAAGAAGAGCCGGAACTAATTTCGAAAGAACTAAAACCCGCAAAAGAAGTTAAAGCATTATTGAAAGAAGATGGCAGCGACTTATCATTTGTAAATAAACAAGCCGCTGATAAAAGCTAAGTCAAATCAGCTTTACGTAAGTTACCTTTTCTCAGTAATGTACATAGTAATATCTGCAGTGAAAACAAGCTCATTGCGGGTATTATACAGTTTCACCGGTACTACTAAGTCTTCTTTATCAACCCACTTATGTGGTAAATCAATTTCAGCGACTGCTCGTACATCTGTATCTACTTTAGCCAAATACCTAACTGTCATCCCTTTTGGGATCCAACGATGCGTTTTAACTGGCACTGTTGCATCAACCATTACACCTGCACACAATTCAGCTAAGTTACACTGCGCAATAGCATGAATAGTTCCAATATGATTATGAACGCTTCGGCGGTTTTTAACCACCGCACTACAATGGCCCTCTCTCAAATCGAGTACGTAAGGTTTCATCGAACCAAAATATGGCGCTTTAAAGCAAACAGCTTTAGTAAAAAGCCAATTCCCAAAAGGTAGGCGCTTAAATTTATGCCATGTTTGTACAAGTGCAGATTTATTACTCATTATTATTTTCCATCAACAGTTACTTTTTTAAAATTAACACATCAGACCAGTTTTAAAAAGTGCATTTATGCTGGCTTTTTCGCTTAATCCAATCAAAAAGTAAGAATGACGACCTATGCAGGGGTCATAAGCCCTTTCTTTTTTATGAGTGCCCACCTAAAATACTCGACAAAAGGAGACTCAATGCAAACACAGCCCGCTAAACCTAATATGACTTTGTTACTTATCTTAGCGTTACTCGTTATATTTTGCCCTATGGCAATCGATATTTACCTACCTGCTTTTCCAACTATTGCAGAACAATTTGCAGTTACTGAACAACAAGTACAGCAAACCGTTGCTATTTTTATGCTTACAGTGGGTTTAGGCCAATTAATTGCGGGCCCTTTGGCTGATAGATTTGGCCGAAAACCAGTGGCAGTAGTGGGCATTAGTTTGTATGCAAGCTCTGCATTACTCGCATACTACTCGCCTTCTTTTGAGATATTACTAATAGCACGTGCTTTTCAGGGGTTTGGAGCGTGTGCCACATTTGTTGTCGCATTTGCGATAGTGCGTGATAAATATGGTAGTGAACGAAGCGGACAAATGATTACCTACCTTAACGGGATTGTGTGCTTTATTCCGGCAATGGCACCTATTTTAGGGGCTTGGCTTACCGTACAATTTGGCTGGCGTATGAACTTTATGTTTTTAACCGCGTTTGCCATTGTAGGGCTTGTTGTTACGCTATTCTTTTTTAGAGAAACTCGTCCTGCTGATAGCCATTATCAGGGGCATATTTTAGATTTACGTCGCTTTACACCGATTATTAAAACACCGGTATTTTTGTTTAATAGCCTAATTTGTATGGTCTCAATGTCGGCCATATTAGTGTATGTAACGCTCGCACCAGGCTGGCTTATTACACATTTAGGCGGCACCGTAGCCGACTTTACTTTTTGGTTTACGTTAAATGCCGTAATAAGTATTGTCGCAAGTTTTATTTTACCAACCTACATTAAACGAAATAGCCAACGTGCTTTGCGTGTCGGTGTGAGTGTACTGGTTTCCTCAGGCATTTTAATGTTAGCCCTTAGCGGTATAGAAACAGCATTTGCGCTTATGCTACCTATCTTAATTGCTGCATTAGGGTTTGCTTTAAGTTTAGGCTCTGCTGCAGGAATGTCTCTGTCTAGCTTTCCTAAACAAGCAGGCACAGCCTCTGCATTACTCGGTGCTATGCAAATGAGTGGCGCAAGTATACTTGTCGTTTTAACCCAATATTTAGGGCTAAGCACACCGTGGTTGATTGCTTTTCACTTATTATTGCTAGTTCCGCTTTGGCTTATTTTAATGAGCAAAAAAGCACATAGTTTACACCCGGCTAAAAGTACTCAATGATCAACCCTGACTTTCTAGTCTCATTTTTATTAGCCAGCTTTTTAATGGCAGTAGCGCCTGGGCCATCAAATGCATTTTTGATGGCGCAAACATTTGCTAATGGTCGAAGTGCTGGTATGCAAAGTGCTTTTGGTTTTGCATTAGGTGGGGTTGTTCATACGCTATTTGCTGTTGTAGGCCTAAGCGCAGTACTGAAAGCTTCCCCTAGTGCCTATGCCGCAGTGCAATATGCAGGCGCAGCATACTTATGCTATTTAGGGTTTATGATGATTAAAGGCACGCTAAAGCAGCCAGAGCCGACATCTGATGACAAGCAAACCGATAAACCGCATATAAGTACCAGTAAAAAAAGTAATGTCATGTTTCAGGCCATGATGACTGAAGTATTAAACCCTAAAGTAGCATTATTCTTTATTGCATTTATTCCACAATTTGTAGATCCAACGCTTTCATCGGCTACTTTTCAGCTCGCTTTTTTTGGCTTACTTTACCCTCTTTTTGCTTTTCCGATTGACTGCACGTATATTTATTTTGGCGACAAAATTGCACAGTTTTTTAGACGTAACCCAAATAGCCAACTTTGGATTGATAGGATCACTGGCATTGTATTTATTGCCCTTGCTATCAATCTATTATTTTAACTAACCTGCACTTTGGTTAAGAGATTTATTCTTCCGAGTTTAGGTTCACCAATAAAAAGAATTAGCATGGAACAAAAAACACAATCTCTTCCCGCACAAAAAAATATTGCTTTAGTGGCACACGATGGTAAAAAAGCAGCACTAAAATTATGGTGTGAAAAGCACAAAGAAATACTAAGTAAGCACACTTTATATGGCACAGGTACTACGGGGCATTTAATTCAAAAAACTACGGGGCTTGATGTAGTTCAGCTTTTAAGTGGTCCTATGGGCGGCGATCAACAACTTGGCGCTAAAATAGCAGAACATGAGATACATGTTTTAATATTTTTTTGGGACCCATTAGCATCACAGCCTCATGACCCTGATGTTAAAGCGCTGCTGCGTTTAGCCGCTGTTTGGAATATTCCGGTGGCGTGTAATGAGGTAAGTGCAGATATGTTATTAAGCTCACCGCTTATGGACGTAGAGCTTGAACGTACATTGCCAGATTACGAAAAATACCTCGCAACCCGACAAATAGATCTTTAAACCTCAATTGTAATCTAGGTTATTTATAAAGCATGCTGGCCCATTTAGTCAGGCCAGCGGTTACACTACCAAAGTGATCCCCGTTAACCATCTTTATATCGCCTAAGTGCTTACTTAAAGCCGCTTTAATCAATGGTGATTGTGCACTACCGCCTGTTAAGTAAATAATGTCTGGCGTGGTCGCAGCGTCGCTGATTGCTTGTTTTGCTAAAGTAACTATTTGGCTAATACTACTCTCAACGGCAACAGCTAAATCGCTTACCGATACATTTTTATTCAGTCCACTATCTAAAAAGCTTAAATCACAATCAAACGCACTAGCTGACGAAAGTGCTATTTTAGCCGCTTCACCTTGTTGCACTAATTGATGGCCTTGCTTGTTTTGCTGTAAATGTATTAAACGCTTATAAAGCTCAGGTGCACTTACATCACGTAATTGTGCATTTAGCTCTCGGGTATGGCTTTCACTATAAAATTGGCTTTGTAAGTTTACATCGTTAATTTTACACGCTTGCCAAAACGCTTGATTAGGCAAAGGCAAACCCGATTTAAACGTACTACCTAAACCCAATAACGGCATTAAACCATGAAAGCTCAAAGCAATATCTAAATCGTTTCCGCCAACACGTTTACCACTGTGAGATAAAAAATCGCTATCGCGCTGGCTATTTCCTCTAAAGCTTGGACCCATTTGTACAAATGAGCAGTCACTTGTACCACCACCAATATCAATAACGAGGACTTTTTGATCCTGAGTTAAATCACTCTCGTAGTCGATACCCGCAGCAAGTGGCTCATATAAAAACTCTACGTCTTTAAAACCAGCACGTTTAGCAGCACGCTCTAAAATACCGACCGCTTGTTGATTTGATTGCTCGCCACCCACAGCTTGAAAGTTTACTGGGCGACCAATCACTGTTTGTGTAAGTGTTTTACCTAAAGAGAGCTCAGCGCGTTGCTTAATTTTTAAGATCATCGCGGTTGCGATATCTTCAAAAAAGTTAATTTGACCTTGCTTTAAACCTGTTGCACCAAAAAATGATTTAGGAGACTTAACAAAATAGCCTTCTTCAGGAAACTGCACGTACTCGCTAATCGCTTCACGACCAATAAATAGGGTTTCATCTGAAGGTTGTAAATCAAGGTCTGACTTAATACGAGGTAAGGTATTTAATAATGCTTGGCGCTGCGTTAAAAAATCATGCTCATGGGCTGTGCCATGTAAATGCTTAGCAACAAAATCAACAACCAACGCGCTGTGATGAGTGTAAAGTGTAGACGGTAAGTAATGTTTTCCTTGCTCTAGCGGTACTAATTGAACATTACCCTCGCTCATTACACCCATAGCACAATTAGAACTACCGTAATCAAAACCTACAAACATACTTCACCACACATTACCAAAAAGGCCGCGCAATTTAGCACACTTTGTAAAATTTATAAATGTTATAAACTATCTCTGACCCGTAAAAAACTGGCAAAACGCGGTAACCCATTTTTTGTTAAGCCATGAAATCGGTACGTTACAGTACTACCAATCTCCGGTGGGATGGAGCGCTGTGCATCATTAAACCCAGTACCAATAGAAAATACCTGCCCCTGCGCTGTTTTTACCCTCAATGCACCTAACATACCTTGGTATTTGCCTTTACCTGGTAAATGCGCAATCACAACCGCTTCTGCATCTAAATAAGGTTTTAATTTTAGTAAGGCATTGCTTCGACCATTGCTGTGCTTAGCACTAGCTAAATGAAGCATTACGCCCTCGCCACCCTGCTTAGTTATGTTCTCAAAATACTCTGTAAGCTGCTCATTATTTGTAAAGCTATATTGAACTACAGCACTAATGTGCGGCGAGTTTAGGCTAGTGATAAGCTCATTATAGTTTTTATAGCGAGTGCTAAAAGGGAGATTTTTATCTGGCATATCAAATACTTTATAAGTAATAGTTTGCCAATCATGATTATTAGGTTTTTTAGTTCTGACTATGCCGCTAAGCGCAGAAAAGTGCTCACGTTTAGTCCACAGCTCACCATCAAGCCATACATTTGGCAATGGCGCTGTAAACCAACTTGGCGCATTGATAATATTACCCTTACGAGTGACAAACTCCGTGCCGGTCCAGATAGCTCTTACGCCATCATATTTTTCACTGACTAAATATTTACTTACATCATAATGCTTCGTTTCGTCATATACTTTAGCCAGTAAAACAGACGGTTGTGCTGCACTTATGCATTGCGTAAAAAGTACAATAACAATTAAAAGCAGGTGTTTAATAGTAAGCATTGGCGCATCCAAGCACGTAAAAGTTGGCTTAAACTATAGTTGAGATTGCGCCCATTGCCAAAACTCATCTAAGTTGCTCATTTGATAGGTAGCTTGGCTAAAGTCGTGATCTTTAGTATGACTATTGGCAATGGCTACAACACGTAACAAAGCATTATTAGCAGCTGTTACCCCTGTGTAAGTATCCTCAACAGCAATTGCATTGCCTGCCTGTATATTTATCTGCTCAAGTGCCAGTAAATATGGGTCCCCTGCAGGTTTAGGATTAGTTACATCATCTTTTGTAACCACCGTATCAAACAGCTCATAAAACCCTAAGCCTTTCAGTATTGGCATAGCTTCACTTTTAGCACTGCCTGTTACTAGCGCCATTTTTAAGCCACTCGCTTTTACAGCTTTCAATGTTTGCTCTGTAAATGGCATCAGTGGCGGTAAATGTGTTACTACATATTCACCAAATAAACGGTATTTTTCATCTGCTAAAAACTGTGCACTTACCGATAAGTTATGCTCTTGCTTAATTTCGATTGCGGCTTCTAAAGTGGGCCGTCCCGAAAAGCGCTGACAAAAATCATTTTCTAAATAACTAACGCCGTAGGGTTTAAGTAATTTACTCCAGCATACAAAGTGCATGCTTTCTGAATCAACTAATGTGCCATCCATATCAAATAATATTGCTTTTAAAGTCATCCTCATTCCTTATTTAACTTGAGCTAAATTTTGACAATAAAAAAAGGCGCCTTAAGCACCTTTTATATAAATACAGTTATTGCGTTAAGCCTGCTGGCGGCTCACCCGTTGCTTCCTCACCCGTTTCAACATCAACAAGCTCGTAGCCACGCGTTTTACGTACAACTTTAAGTACTGGTTTATCAAATGCAGTTTTTAAACGCTCGGAGTCATCTTTCAACTCATCTAAGGTTGTTCCAAAAGGGGCTGCGCCAGTTTCTGACCAGTTAGTTACTTTACCATTTAGGTTATATTCTACTTCATGTATTTGATATTGCGCTGCTTCGTCTTTCGTTGCTTCACAAAAAATTACACGGTAATTCCAAAATCCAGCCATCTTTTTATCTCTTTAAATTAATTAACGCTACTTTACCAGCTTTATAAAAACATAAAAGCCTGCACAAGGCAGGCTTTTAAAAATTAATATAATTTAAGGTTATCTCTAGAAGAAGTTAACTTTAAATTCAGCACCAACATAACGCTCTTCGTTAACAATACCTGTATTGTTATTGAAATCTACAGCGCCAATAACTTGTTGTTCGTCAAATAAGTTACGGACAAAAGCAGCAACTTCGTATTCGTAATCGCCTTCAGACCATGTGTAGCCTGTACGAAGACCTGTTTCAATAAGCTCTTTACCTTCAAACTCTACTGATTCGTAAAGGAACATATTGATTTTACTGCGATAAGAAATATCACCGCTTGCGAAGAAGTTACCATCGGCAAGTTCTTTAGTGTAGCGAAGCGTAAAGTTAGAGATCCACTCAGGCGCATGCGGTAAGCTGTTACCATCAAGTATTGCAAAGCCTGAATTATTAATTGGATCAGTCACGTTTAATGTAACACGGTCAGGTACTGGTATTGAAATACTGTCATCTTTTATTTCGGTTTTATTGTAGCTTAAGTTAAATGTTGCATTAAACTCATCACTTAGTACCCACTGTGTGTCTAGCTCGAAGCCGTAGCCTGTTGTTTTGTCTGCATTGATTAAGCTACTAGAGTTTGTATCACCACCTACAGCGGTAAGTTGCTGGTCATCCATTGTGTAATAAAATACAGTTGCATTAACGCGACCTTGTCCATCTAACACGTCTGATTTAATACCTGTTTCGTACGATGTTACAGTTTCAGAATCAGCTATTGTTACTTCTTCATTAAACAAAATACGCCCTTGCAAACTTGGTGCACGGAATGTGTTTGCTACACGTCCGTACCAGTTAACATCATCGTTTACTTTGTAGTTTGCAGATAAATCCCAGCTTACATGGCTATCGCTTACGTTTTCAGGAATAATTTTTGGACCAGCGCCAGTTGGGCTAAGTGTACGATCAGCTACAAAATCTTTGTCATCATCTGAATAACGAAGACCCGCTGTTACTTTTAAATCATCAGATACGACATAATCAACAGAGCCAAATACTGCCCAAGCAGTTGTATCTTGTTGCTGCTCAACATAACCATTTAATACACCATTATCAGCGGTGTTATAATTAAAGTTTTCAATTGTCAGCTCTTCATCAAAGTAAAATACACCTACTTGATAATTTAAGTCACCATCAAAGTTACTAGATAAACGTAGTTCTTGCGTTAACTGGTCGTGATCTGGAATACCATCAGCACTTTCTGAAGAGAAAGGAATAAAACCAGGTCCCATAGCAACTGGAACGTCATCTATTGAGAAGCCGCCGTAACCGCCGTCAATATCAGCGCGCGAATATATTTCAGCACTTTCCCATGCAGAAATTGAAGTGATGGTGTGGTTTTTAAGTTCCCACTCAAGCTTTAAGCTCGCGCCTTCAGATTCTACTTGTTGAGTAGAGCGAGATGCCGCATCTTGATAAACAACATCACTTTCGTAGTTATCTACTAGCTCATTAGTACCCGTTTTAATTACATTCGCACGAAAGGCAATTGGTGAGCCATCTAAGTCACGTGTGTGATAGTTTAATAAAGCAGTAAAATCATCGCCTTCATATAAAAACTGAACACGTGCCGCTTTTTCAGTGTAACCACCTTGCTCGTCTTTAGCTTCAAAGCCTGGCGCTTGGTTATCAATGTAATCGTCTTTATCTTGCCATAATAATGAAACACGAGCAGATAAACGGTCAGTTAAAGCACCACCTACAGCACCACTTGTGTCTACAGCGCCACGGCTACCGTATGAAACAGAGCCATAACCATCAAATTCTTGGCTTGGTTTAACAGTATCAAACTTAACAAGGCCAGCTGGCGTGTTACGTCCAAATAAAGTTCCCTGTGGTCCACGTAATACTTCTACGCGTTCAACATCAAATACTGGGAAGCCTTTTAAAATTGCATTTTCTTGAACTACTTCATCAACAACAAGTGATACTGGTTGTGATGCATTCAAATCGAAATCGGTATTACCTAAACCACGAACGTAAAAGCGTGGGAATGAACGACCAAATGAAGACTCAATAGATAAACTTGGAATTTTCGCATTTAAAAAACGAATATCCATACCAGCTGAGCTATACGCATCAAGGTTATCACCTTGTAGTGCAGATACTGCTACTGGTACTTCTTGAGCGTTTTCTACACGTTTACGAGCTGTTACTTGAATAACTTCTAGTTGATTACTTTTTTTAGCTGTTTCTTCTTCAGCAGCTAAAGAAGAAAATGAAGTACCTGCTACTGCAGAGAACAACGTTGCATTGATTAGGGTAGCTAACGTAGATCTTTTCATTGCTTTCATGTTGGGTTTAACCTTTTTTGTGCACTCTTGTTCAACGGTTTTTTGTGTTGCGCAATGTATTCATTGCGGGCTCGTTCAATTTTTCGCGACTTGCGTCATGCGCGCGGACCTTATTACCGAGAGTACAAAAACGATGTTATAAGGCTGAACGAACGATTAAGATTATACCATTGTGTGACAATTTTACTGCATAAATATAGACATAATTAGAAACTTTTTTGCAACATTTAACTACAAAATCACGTGTTTTTATCACTATTTAGATGCAAAATTCTAATATTAAGGACATATGTCCTTTATTGGATTTAATAAAATGGAGTAGGAAGAAGGGATTGTTTTACATGTTAACCTAAAATAGAAACACCTGTGTTTTTATTAAAAGCCGCCCAAGAGCTAACACCATTCAGTTAAGCATGCTTTGACTTAATGGTGTACCGAGTTTTTGAAATTCGAACGGTCCTACTTTGGGCCGTTTTCTTTTTTCTGGAAGAATATAACGTTTCACTCGTTCTCGCATTGCCCTTAATTTCTTTGGAATTGAACCTGGCGAAGCGATGGCACACCAGAGTATCTCATCCTGTATATCCCGCAAAGCCATGA
>NZ_JASDCB010000098.1:0-9316 GCF_030408135.1 Pseudoalteromonas sp. APC 3691
CCCACCCTCAAGCACAGTATTGGTCTGACTAAGTATAGGGCGTTGCGCTATTTTGCACGCTGACCCACCAATACTGCCGAAACAGGTTACGGTTAGTTGTGTACCTCTAACTTCTTATGGCTTCCTTCAGACCCCACCGTTGGCCAGTGACGCCCTTGCCATTCAGATTATCTTCCCCTTAGTCAGGGTAATAAGGCATCTTTCAGCCTATCGGGTTTGCCAGCTTCGCTGGGCAAACAAAAAAACCGACTTTCATCGGTTTCTTTTCTATTAACTTTATTAGTAATAGAAAGTAGTGGGTGCAGGACGTATCTTGCAAGAGTGAACCTCCGACTGCTTTGTTCGCAGTAGGTTACTCTATCCACATCCACGCTTTAATTTATTTCAGGCACAAAAAAAACGACTTAGTGTCGGCTTATGTATGAAAGTGGTCGGCGCAGGACGTATCTTGTAAGAGTGAACCTCCGACTGCTTGGTTCTCAATTCACCTAAACCTACACTTCACTTCACTTCACTTTATTTTAGGCACAAAAAAACCGACTTAATGTCGGCTTGTTTATGAAAGTGGTGGGCGCAGGAGGATTCGAACCTCCGACCGCTCGGTTCGTAGCCGAGTACTCTATCCAGCTGAGCTATGCACCCACTTTCATAGATTGCTTATTTAAACTCTAAGCAGAGCGTATTAATTCAGGCATAAAAAAAACCGATTTCCATCGGCTTATTTTTCTTACACTTAAAAGTGTATGAAAATATGAAAGTGGTGGGCGCAGGAGGATTCGAACCTCCGACCGCTCGGTTCGTAGCCGAGTACTCTATCCAGCTGAGCTATGCACCCACTTTCATTTTTACTATTACTTGTTTTTACTCTAAGTGAGAGTTTTACTTATTTATACTCTAAGTAGAGTTTATAAAGTGGTGGGCGCAGGAGGATTCGAACCTCCGACCGCTCGGTTCGTAGCCGAGTACTCTATCCAGCTGAGCTATGCACCCACTTTATAGTTTGCTTATTTAGACTCTAAGCGAGTTATTAAAGTATGGTGGGCGCAGGAGGATTCGAACCTCCGACCGCTCGGTTCGTAGCCGAGTACTCTATCCAGCTGAGCTATGCACCCATACTTTAAAATTTTACAAAACACGCCATTAAAAGAAATGGTGGAGAGGGAGGGATTCGAACCCTCGATAGAGCTACAAACTCTATACTCCCTTAGCAGGGGAGCTCCTTCGGCCACTCGGACACCTCTCCGTCTTGTGGGGCGTATAATAAAGATTTCAGAAAATATGTCAAACACTTTTCTACCAAAAACGACTATATGGTTATAGATTGCACATATGCTTGGTTTAAAAGTGTAATTAGTTTGAAATTTAAGCGGGTTACGTATTTTTATTTGAAGGATTAACACCTAGCACGGGAACTAAGTCATCAGTTAACTGAGCCAAATACTGTTCTTGGTAACCTAATTGTTGAAATTCAGCGATACAAGCACGGTAGTAAGCGTTTCGTTCTTGCTCTGATGTGCATTCTTCTGATAAATCATCTACTCGTTTGTCTTTCATACTATTATTCTAAGTCCTTTAAGAATCTATATTTAACTGCTAAATACCAGCAGTGTAAATTTCGTGCGTATTCTAGCTAAAACCTTTGTACAAACACAACATATGTTTAAAAAACAATCATACTAAAAAGTTATAGCACTGTTAGTTTTAATATTAAAAACTTCCAGTAACAATAAGTTAGTAAAGCTGAATTGCACATTAATCAGCACTAATAATTACCTTTAATTTTTAGTGTAGTACTTATTAATTAAAACACTAATTATAAGCAAAAAAAACGCCGCTATTAAGCGGCGTTTATTAACTTACTTTGTTCTACTAAAGATTAGTCAGCTTGTGGACGCATATGCGGGAACAAAATAACGTCTTTAATTGTTGATGAATCAGTAAACAACATAACTAAACGGTCAATACCAATACCTTCACCAGCCGTTGGCGGTAAGCCGTACTCTAGTGCGCGTATGTAGTCTTCGTCGTAGTGCATTGCTTCATCATCGCCTGCGTCTTTCTCTTCAACTTGACGAGTAAAGCGCTCAGCTTGGTCCTGTGCATCGTTAAGCTCAGAGAAACCATTTGCAAGTTCACGACCGCCAACAAAAAACTCAAAACGGTCGGTAACAAATGGGTTTTCGTCGTTACGGCGTGCAAGTGGTGATACTTCCCACGGGTAACCAGTAATAAACGTAGGTTGAATAAGCATGTGCTCTGCTGTTTCTTCAAATATTTCACAAAGAAACTTACCTGGACCCCAAACACAGTTTTCAGGAATTTTAACGTGCACTTGTTTAGCGTACGCTTTTAACTCTTCAAAATGGTTTTCTGGGTCGTTAAATACCGCAGCATCAAACTCAGGGTTATATTTTAAGATAGCATCCGCCATACTTAAACGTGTAAACGGTTGGCCAAAGTCGTATTCAACTGAATCGATAACTTCGCCATTTTCGTCCTTAGTTGTATTAACTACAATTGCACTACCTAGTACGTTTTCTGCAACAGTACGTAGCATGTCTTCGGTAATGTTCATCAGGTCGATGTAATCAGCGTATGCTTGGTAAAATTCAATCATTGTAAATTCTGGGTTGTGGCGTGTAGATAACCCTTCGTTACGGAAGTTACGGTTAACTTCAAATACACGATCAAAACCACCTACCACTAAGCGCTTTAAGTAAAGCTCTGGCGCTATACGTAGGTACATGTCGATATCAAGCGCGTTATGGTGAGTCACAAACGGACGCGCAGATGCACCACCAGGTATAACCTGTAGCATAGGTGTTTCTACTTCCATAAAGTCACGGTCTGCTAAAAAGCGACGAATACCTTCAACTACTTGTGAGCGAATGCGGAATGTTTCGCGCGTTGCTTCGTTAGTAATTAAGTCAACATAACGTTGGCGGTACTTTGTTTCTTGATCTGATAAGCCATGGAATTTTTCAGGTAACGGGCGAAGTGACTTAGTTAGTAATTGATACTCAGTCATTTCTACGTATAAATCGCCTTTACCCGATTTATTTAACGCGCCTTTAACACCTATAATATCGCCAGTGTCTAGCTGACCATATTTTTCTTTAAGGTCTTTTTGAACATCTTTAGATGCATACGCTTGTACGCGACCTTTCATGTCTTGAATTACAAAAAACGGTCCACGCTTTGCTAAAATACGGCCAGCGATAGACACAACTTCGTGCATCTCTACTAATTCTTCTTTGCTCTTATCACCAAACTGGGCTTGCAAATCAGCCGTGTAATGCTCACGACGGAATTGGTTTGGATGACCGTTGGCTGGGCAACTTTCGCGTATAGCGTCTAACTTGCCGCGACGCTCAGCGATTAACTTGTTTTCGTCTTGGATTTTATCAGTCATTTTTTAGCTCTTTATTAGCTTGGTGGTTATAGGCCAGATTTAAGGCTGGCTTCAATAAATTTATCTAAGTTACCGTCAAGTACCGATTGGGTATTGCGGTTTTCAACGCCTGTACGTAAATCTTTAATGCGTGCGTCATCAAGTACGTATGAACGAATTTGACTACCCCAACCAATATCAGATTTAGCGTCTTCTTGCGTTTGTTTTTCAGCATTTTGCTGTTGTAGCTCAAGCTCAAATAATTTAGCTTTTAACTGCTTCATCGCTTGGGCTTTATTTTTATGCTGCGAACGCTCGTTTTGACACTGCACTACGGTATTTGTTGGTACGTGAGTAATACGAACCGCCGATTCAGTGGTGTTAACGTGCTGACCACCCGCGCCCGATGCACGGTAAACGTCTATACGTAAGTCTGACGGATTCATATCAATTTCAATGTTATCGTCAACTTCTGGGTATACAAACGCAGAAGCAAATGAAGTATGACGACGACCACTTGAGTCAAATGGGCTTTTACGTACTAAGCGATGTACACCAGTTTCGGTACGTAGCCAACCGTAAGCGTATTCGCCAACAAAGCGGACAGTTGCGCCTTTAATACCGGCAACATCACCGTCGGTCGCTTCAACTAGCTCAACTTTAAAGCCTTTAGCCTCGCCCCAACGTAAATACATACGAAGTAAAATGTTACACCAGTCTTGTGCTTCAGTACCGCCAGAACCTGATTGTAAATCAAGGTAAGCATCGTTTGAGTCATGAGGACCCGAAAACATACGACGAAACTCTAAACCTTCTAACTGTCCGTTTAAATCAGCAAGCTCAGTTTGCGCTTCAACAAAGGTATCTTCGTCTTCAGCTTCTACAGCTAGCTCAAGTAAGCCTTCAACGTCGTCAGTACCGGCTACTAGGTTGTCGATTGTTTCAACAACCGCTTCTAATGCTGATTTTTCACGGCCAAGCGCTTGTGCGCGTTCAGGCTCATTCCATACGGCTGAATCTTCAAGCTCGGCGTTAACTTCTTCTAAGCGTTCTTGTTTAAGAGCGTAGTCAAAGGTACCCCCGAAGCAATTCAGTACGTTCGCGAATTTCCTTGATTTGATTAATCACAGGATTCACTTCAAACATGTACATCACTCCAAAATGGCTAGGTAATTGCGCCCCTTTAAATGGGATTTTCGCAATAAATTATCGTCAAATGATAAAAACGCCCGATTTTAACAAAAAACCGCGCGCTTTATTAGCATTTTATGCATGATATTACATATTTTTTAGTGTACTTTTTCAAGCTCTCTAACTATTAATTGCAGCGTAAATTTACCTCTAAACTCATTTATATCGAGCTGATACGCTACTTTCACAAACTTGGCCTCTGTATCTGGCCACTCTTTTACATCAATACCAAAAGCAATGGCGTCAACTAATCGACCAGATTGGTGCTTTAACACGAGCTTTAAATGCTTTTCGCCTACTATGCGCTGCTGTATTACTTCAAAGGTATGCTCAAACACCGGCTCAGGAAATTGCTGACCCCACGGGCCCGACTGCTTTAATAGCTGGGCAAAATCCATTGTAAAGCAGTCGTTTGGCAGCTCGCCGTCGGTAAACACAATGCAGCGCTTACTTTCTTCACTTAGTTGCGCGCTAACTGCGGCATCAAACGCTTTTTTAAAGTCGTTAAAATGCTGCTCGTTAATACTTAAACCAGCGGCCATTGCGTGGCCACCAAATTTATTAATTAAATGCGGGTCGGCGGTATTAAGTCCTTCGAGTAAATCGCGCATGTGTAGCCCTTCAATAGAGCGGCACGAGCCTTTTATTTCACCATTTTCGCCACCAGCAAATATAACAGTTGGGCGGTGATATTTTTCTTTTAAGCGACCAGCCAAAATACCAATAACACCTTGATGCCAATCGTCTTGAAACAAACAAATAGCATCAGGGATGTTATCGTCGCTAAATGCGAGCCTATCAAGCACGGCTTGCGCCTCAAATTGCATGCCTTGTTCTATTTCGCGCCTTGCAAAGTTTAAGCTATCGAGTTCGCCCGCTATACTACGCGCTTGGTTTATATCGGTGCTAAGCAAGCACGCTATACCCAAACTCATGTCGTCCAATCGCCCTGCTGCATTCAAACGCGGCGCAAGCGAAAAACCAAAATCACTGGCACTTAAACGAGCAGCATTACGATTTGCCACTTCAATAAGCGCGGTAATACCAGGGCGTGTTTTACCACTGCGAATACGTGCTAAACCTTGATGCACTAACGTACGGTTGTTCGCATCAAGTGCGACCACGTCAGCAACCGTACCAAGCGCTACAATGTCGAGTAAGTTAGCTAAATTAGGCGGCGGTTGCTGCTCAAAATAACCTAAGTCTCGCATTACGCTTCTCAGTGCTATTAATAAGTAAAAAGCAACGCCAACGCCAGCAATGGATTTAGACGGAAAATCACATTCATGCCTGTTTGGGTTTACTATTGCATCGGCATTTGGCAGCTGCTCACCTTGTAAGTGGTGATCTGTTACCAGCACTTTTATGCCAACCGCTTTTAAAATATCAATACCGGCAATACACGATATGCCGTTATCTACGGTGATCACTAAATCAGGTTTTATTTGTACTATTTGCTCTGCAAGCGCGGGACTTAAACCATAACCTAAGCTAAACCTGTCAGGAATTAAGTAATCTAAATGCTTAAAGCCAAACATCTCAAGGCCTTGCATTAAAGTTGCAGTACTTGTTGCGCCATCGGCATCAAAGTCGCCAACTATTAATATTTGGCTTTGCGCTTTTAATGCTTCAATTAATAAGTCGCTGGCTTTGTCGATGTCTTTAAACAATTTAAAGTCGTGGAGCGTAGCTACGCTGTTATTTAGCTCTTCGGCATTGAATACATTGCGGTTAGCATAAATTTGTTTAATTACAGGGTGTAAATTACTCGGCAGATGCGAGTCGTCAACGTTTTCACGCGCAATGATTAGTTTTTTCATGCAGGGTTTTAACTTATTGAGTCGTATTAAAAAGACAAAAAAAGGCCATTAAGGCCTTTTTAATAATAACTAAGCGTTTAATTACGACGCTTTGTTAGCTTCTAATGCTGCTTTTAATGCTGCTGCTGGCTGGTAACCAGGGATCATCGTACCATCTTCTAAAATAATAGCGGGTGTGCCGCTAATACCAAAGCTTTGACCTAATTGGTAATGCTCTGCAACCGGTGCGCTACAGCCTGCAACTACTTTAGTGCTTGTACCCGACTTAGCTTCTGTTAGTGCTTCTTGCTGATCGCGTGCACACCATACGTTCATTAAATCGGCGTAGCCTGAACCTTGTAAGCCACCACGTGGAAACGCAAGGTACTTAACGGTAATACCCGCATCAAGTAAATCGTCTAACTCGCGATGTAATTTACGACAGTAACCACAGCTAATGTCGGTAAATACGGTAATACTGTGTTTTTCGTTTGGTGCTTTGTACACAATCATCGAATCTTCGTATTCTTTAATGCCCTCAACACGCACGCCGTTTAATGCTTGCTCTGTTAAGTTGTTACGATTATTTAAATCGATTAACGTACCTTGCATTAAAAATTGACCATCTGGACTTGCGTAAAGTACGCCCTTATTAGTGATCAACTCTTTTAAGCCCGCTACTGGGCTTGGGTTAATTTGCTTTACAGTTACACCAAGCTCGGCAAATTTAGTAATAATAGGATCATTAGTATCTGGTGTTACAGCAACGCCATTTGCAAATGCACTAATACTTGTGCACAACATGGCACCTGCTAACATTAATTTTTTCATAACTTCTCTCTATCCTAAAAACACTTAATATATTGACCGGCTTAATAATATTTACTTTCAAACTTACGCTCGCGGATGATGCTCTGCGTGTACCGACTTTAACCGTTCATTGGCAACATGGGTATAAATTTGCGTCGTTGATAAATCGCTATGGCCCAACATCATTTGTACCACACGTAAATCTGCCCCATGATTTAATAAGTGCGTAGCAAAAGCATGGCGCATGGTATGGGGCGATAATGGAGACTCAACTGATGCCAAAATAGCATAGTGTTTAATTCTATGCCAAAAGGTTTGTCGCGTCATGCCTACTCCGCGCTTAGATGGGAACACAAAATCGGTGGCGTGTTTTATCATTTGTGCACGCCCACCCTTTAAAAATTGCTCCAGCCAATACATGGCTTCTTCACCCAATGGCACTAAGCGCTCTTTGTTACCCTTGCCTTTTACAAACACAACCGCTTGGCGCAAATTAATTTGCTCCATACGAAGCCCAACAAGCTCACTTACACGCAACCCCGTTGCATAAAGTAGCTCTAGCATGGCCTTATCGCGCAGTCCCATCGCTTCTTCGGTGTTAGGCGCATTTAATAATGCCTCAACTTCAGCTTCTGAGAGTGTTTTAGGTAACGACTGTCCGGCTTTTGGTTGAGCTATGTTTAGCATGGGCGAATCACTAATTATTTTTTCGCGCACAAAATACTGATAAAAACGCTTTAGCGCACTAATGCTACGTGCTGTACTGCGTGGTTTTAAACCTAAATCAACTCGATGCGCTAAATAGCTTTCTATGTCGAGCCCCGTTACCGTCATTAAATTTTCGCCCTTTAAAAATAGGCAAAACTTATCTAAATCACTGCGATAAGCGCTTAATGTATTTTCGCTTACGCCTTGTTCTAAGTACAGGCTATCTAAAAAGGTTTCTAGGTAGTCGCTATTACTGCTCATACTGCTGTTATTTTCAAAAGAATCGTCAGATAGCGTTGTCACATTATGCTCTCATGCTTTGCTAAGGTATCAATTAAAAATACCTTACGGTAAACTTGAGCCTATCATATCAGGCAATTACACAGTGATAAATACGATGCAAATTGGTTTATTTTTTGGTTCTACTACGTGCTACACCGAAATGGCAGCAGAAAAGATTCGCGACATTATTGGTGCCGATATAGTTACCCTGCACAATATTAAAGACGAGCCACTAAAAAATGCAGAGCAGTACGACTTTATCATCTTTGGTATTTCAACATGGGATTTTGGTGAAATACAAGAAGACTGGGAGTCAAAGTGGGACGACATAGCCGACGTAAACCTAAAAGGTAAAACCATTGCTTTATTTGGCATGGGCGATCAACAAGGTTACGGGCAGTGGTTTCAAGATGCGCTAGGCATGCTACACGACGAAATAAATACGCAAACATTTACTCAACTTGGTTTTTGGCCAAACGACAGTAGCTACGAGTTTGAAGCTTCAAAAGCATTGACGCCTGATGGTAAACAGTTTGTAGGACTCGCGCTCGACGAAGACAGCCAATACGAGCTAAGCGACGACCGCATTGCAACATGGGTTGAACAGGTAATGACTGAATACGGCGAAACGCTTTAATTCACTTATAAATACCGAAAAATAAAATAAAAAAGCGCGTAACTATAAAATTAGTTACGCGCTTTTTTATTAATATAAATCAATTTATTGAAACGTCATCACATTGGTTGTTTGTGGGTAGTACCCATCAGCCATAACAATGTACGGTAGTAAATTACTTAACCATTTTTGCTGCACGCTTTCGCTATAATTTAAGTAAAGCTTATCTTCGTGAATATAAAATGCTTCAGGGTCTATCCCTACGGCATTACCCTCATCAGCCATTGCATAAGCGCACCAGCCACCGTATTGCGGTGCATAACGCTTTGGGTTTTCTGCAAATGCCGTTTTATTTTCTTCACTCGAAAAATGCCAGTCAGCACCTAAATAACCTAAGGGATCCCCAAAAATAATTATTAAATTTCAATCACATCACTCACATCCATATTTTTCCAATCGAGTTGCACTACCACCTGTACGAAATAGGCTAGCCCTTCCAAGTAATCTCGCCGCCGCAGC
>NZ_JASDCB010000099.1:0-9272 GCF_030408135.1 Pseudoalteromonas sp. APC 3691
ATATACAATGAAATGAGGCCGCATTTGAGTTTAGGAATGAAAACACCAAACCAAGTGCACAAAAAAAGCTAGGAGCAAAAGCTACTGGCCTTCAATTAAAACCGTCAACGTATTTTAGGACGGGACAACCCTATGGTCGATCACCTTACGGTTTATCGCCTCGACAAAAATAACAAACTAATTGAAACATACAAACTCGGCGATAAAGAAGAAGCCCTCTCTTTGTTTGAATACAGCGTACCGCATATTCGTTTTTTAGTAGAAAGAAAGTCGTCACAGCGCCTAGTAATGAAAATAGACACAATCGGCATAAGTAAAACACCTGTAAACTTATATCGTGATAAAGAGTTTATTGACTTAGTGCGCTCTCAAACTGGGATCTGGGGTATTTTTGTAGGCGTGCTATTGATGGCTGCGCTTTATAACTTGGTGCTTTATTTTGGCATAAAAGACCGTGTTTATTTAATTTATATTGGCTACATCGTCAGTGCTATTACGCTAATGGGGGCTGTATTAGGTTTTGGTTTTTATATATGGCCTAATCACTGGCAGCTCCTTATAAACGAACAAGTCGTATTTAGTAATTATGGTGTCGCTTTTTTCACCCTTTCTTTTTGCATCATGTTTTTGCGCTACCATAAGGATAAATGCTGGCGTTACAAAATGAGCATCGCCCTACTTTGGCTTATGTTTATTCTTGCTGTATGTAGCTTATTTATTCCCGAGAACATAGCGGCTCCTATATTTTTTGGTGTGATGGCACTACTTTATATTACCTGTATTATTTTAATATATAACAAGTTACGTAGTGGTTTTAGGTGGGCTAAGTTTTATGTTTTTTCATGGATACCACTAATAATTGGTGCGGTAATTCAACCTATGGAACTTACTGGAGTTTTACCGTATACCTTTACAACTCGCCATGCCTTTTTAGTTGCTATTTTGTGTGAAGTTATTTTAATGGCAATGGCATTAGCAGACCGAGTAAGGTATCAGCGAGAGCGTGCGCTTTACCATGCCACGCACACACAACAAACAAGGTTACTTAATAGCTCTAAGCTAAAACAAGCATTTATGGCACTACAAAGTCAAAACCGCTCAACAACTTTATGCCTAATAAAAATACGTCACTTTAATTCGCTCAATACTATTATTACCTCTTCTCAGGGCTACACACTCATAAAGCATGTAGCCAAAGAGCTTGAATTAGAACTAAGCCATGAACGCGAATTTACAAACCTCGAAACAGATTTAAACACCAGCCCACGCTTAGCCGATTTGAGTAGTGGCGTATTTGCCTGTATTTCTACTAAAACACAAAACCAAGAAATGCTAGAAACATTATTAACAAAAATAATTAGTAGCCTGCCAAAACAATATGAAATTAAAGGACTAAACCTGCAGCTTAGCTACAGCATAGGTATTAGTAGTGCAGGTAAAAGTAACGATTTTGAATATTGGTTAAAACGTGGTTATTTAGCGCTTAAAAAAGCAAAAAGTAGCGCTAATCAAGTTGGGTCATCGTCAAACACAAATAACCTGATGATGGATGTTGCTTTAGCTGCTAAGTTGCAAAAAGCCATCCAAACCAATCAACTAGCGCTTTACTATCAACCTCAAATTAATTTATTCAGTAACCAAGTAAGTGGCGCAGAAGCTTTATTACGTTGGCCCGACCCAACTTACAGCAACTTATCAATTGAAGAGCTAATAATACTTGCTGAACACACAGGTATTATTAACGAGCTAACACTGTGGGTAATAGAGCAAGCTTGTAAAGACATAGTTGAGCTTACTAAAAATGGCTATAACGAGCACACAATTAGCGTAAATTTAAGTGCTAAAAACTTAACCATAAATAATTTAGCCGAAAAAGTAGAAAATATTTTAATTAAATACCAAGTGCCGGCACACTTACTTAAATTTGAACTAACCGAATCGGCCTTCGTAGAGAGTCAAGATGCACTTATAAAGTTAGTTGATGAGTTAACCGCATTAGGTATTAAAGTGGTACTGGATGACTTTGGGACAGGCTACGCGTCACTTAGCTACTTAGTTAATTATCACTTTAGTGAGCTTAAAATAGATAAGTCATTTGTTTTTGATTTGCCTAACAACCCAACTCACCAAGTTATTGTACAAACAGCCATTGATATGGCGCATAACCTCAATTTATCAATAACAATTGAGGGGGTAGAAACCCAAGAAATCCATCACTTGCTCAAAGATATGAACGCTGATTCCGCCCAAGGTTATTTATACGCAAAAGCACTGCCTTACACCGACTATTTACACTTCTTAAAAAGCCAATATAGCTTAAAAATGTTAGACTCCTCTTTTTAACATCTTTAGGGGCCAAGTAAAGATGCAAGGCACACTGCGTAAACTAAAATCGAGCTTAACCGAACCAGTACAATATCACTTACCTGTAGGTGAACACTTAGTAGACTTAAATGCATTTATAGGTAAGGAGCTTACGCTTACCTTTAGTGGCACTATTTTATGTTCTAACTGCGGTAAAAAAACCAAAAAAAGCTATTCTCAAGGTCACTGCTTTGTATGTATGCGCAAGCTTGCTAGTTGCGATATGTGTATTATGAAACCAGAAACCTGCCATTATGATAAAGGCACATGCAGAGAGCCACAGTGGGGCGAAGCAAATTGTATGACTCCACACTATGTATATCTCGCTAACACCTCTGGGTTAAAAGTAGGTATTACCCGCCACACACAAATACCGACTCGTTGGGTTGATCAAGGCGCGACTCAAGCATTGCCTATTTTTAAAGTGCAAACTCGCCTGCAATCAGGTTTAGTGGAAGTTGCATTGGCTGAATTTATTGCCGACAAAACTAATTGGCGCAATATGTTAAAAGGTCAAAACGAAGCAATTGACTTAAAAGCAGCTGCAGCCGAACTGATCCCACAAATTAGTGAGAAGCTAAATGAGCTAAGTGAATTATTTGGTGCAACAGCAATAGAACAACTTGATGAAGATGTGGTTGATTTAGACTTCCCAGTAACCGAGTATCCTACAAAAATCAGCTCATTTAACTTTGACAAAGACCCTGTAGTAAGTGGTATTTTACAAGGTATTAAAGGCCAATACTTAATTTTTGAAAAAGGCGTTATTAATATTCGTAAATTTACGTCTTATGAAGTAACCGTAGGCTAACGAGCTATGTTAAACAGCTACCCACAGTTATTGGTTATTTATAATGAGCTTGAGATAGCCCATAACCAACAAGAGCAACAAGAATGCTTACACAGCGTTACGCAAAGTGAGCTAAGCGATGTGCGAGTACTTAATAAGCAAGGTGACTTCCTTAATTTACAAGGCACTGCTTGCCCTAAATTGAATGGCGAGCAGCTAGCACAGCTTGTTACAGCTTACTTATTAAATGAAGGGCAATGCTGCCTTGGTAAAATCAAAACCCTAAGTGCAGCGCAGGCGTTTGATTTACTAGGGTTATAAACTCTCTTTTTATTTAAAGTTCAGTAAGTACTTTTATATGCGCTACAGCACTGCGACCTAAAGCTGATAGCGCATAGCCACCCTCTAAATACGAAATAACCCCTTTGCAACCGCCCTCTTTAGCAACACCACATAGTTGCTCGGTAAGCCAAATGTAGTCATCCTCAACAAACTTTAAGCTTGCCATATCATCTTCTAGGTGAGCATCAAACCCTGCGCTTATAAAAAGTAATTCAGGCTTAAACGCTTTTAATTTTGGTAACCATTGCCCAGTAAACACCTCTTTTAGGTCGTCGCCATTGCTAGCAATTGGCAGAGGTGAATTAACAATATGACTATTATTTTTAACCGCTGTATTAGGATAAAACGGATACTGAAATAACGAACAAAGCAGTACGTTTTCGTCATCAATAAAAATGTCTTGTGTGCCATTACCGTGGTGTACATCAAAGTCAGCAATCGCAATACGTTTAACTCCTTTGCTTTGGGCGTACTTAACAGCAATGGCTAAGTTATTAAATACACAAAATCCGGATGACGAATCTTTATTAGCATGATGCCCTGGCGGGCGCACAGAACAAAAAGCGGCATCGAGTTTATCAGCAAGTATTTCATCAACAGCTAAAACCCCCGCACCTACTGCACGCTCAATCGCTTTAAACGAATCTGGGCATAGCCAAGTATCGCCATCTAAATTAGCAAGCCCTTCGGTTGGTATTGTGGCTTCTACGTGTTTAACTAAAGATTCATCGTGAGCAAGTAAATAATGCTCACGCTCGGCTTTAGGGGCTTGAAGGTGGGTTAAGCCAACATCTACACCGCTGGCTAATAATCTGTCGGTAATTGCATCTAAGCGCTCAGGACACTCAGGATGGTCGTCTATCATTTTATGCTTACGGCAATGAGGATGAGAAATAACAGCGGTACGCATAAAAAGTCCCTTACAAGGTGTAAAAACTTAATATAACAAAGCCACCGACGGGTGGCTTTGCGACTTTGGTTTATATCAACATTTTAAATATCAAAGCTATTAGCTACTTTGCCTTTAAATGCAGGTTTCTAAAATCAAAGCTAAAGTCGGTAACCGCTGTTGATACTGCACGCATTTTAGCGCTATTTACACGGTTTTGTGAGCTCATTTCAAAACGAATAAACGCATCCGCTTCAAGCAGTTTTTCATCCCACTTAACTATAAATGTATTACCAGTGTAATGCTCAAGTGTGCCTTTTAAGCGCTTGGTATGCGTAAAATCAATATGCAATTTACTATCAAGCTGCTCAATAATCACATCGCCATACCAATCATCATGTAATGTACCGGTGTAATTAATGTTTGGTAATTGCGGTTGGTAGTCAGCCGGAGCTTCTGGTTTTGCATTAGCGTACGCGTGTTGTTTACCTTCAAAATGACTTTTAGCTAAATCTTCTACCCAGTCTTTATCTTCAAGCTCAAGCGCATCTTCAAGTACTTCATGGGTTACCGCCGAAAGCGCACCAAAAGCTTGTTGATTAGATAAAATAACAATACCAAGCTTTTTCTCAGGCAATAAAGTAACTTGCGATACCATCCCTAAAATACCACCACCGTGACCTAGCTTTTTAAAGCCGTGATAGTCTTCAATGCTCCAACCTAACCCATAACCTCTAAACTGCTGATGATACGATTCAAACGCGCTTTTAGACGCCATAGACGTAATATGTGGGTGCCACATTTGCGCTTGTTGCTTTTCGCTAAATAGCTGCTTGCCGTTTGGCATTTTACCGCCTGCTAATTGTGTACGAAGCCACTGGCTCATGTCGCTTACACTTGAAGCAATTGCACCTGCACCTCTAAAATCTTCTAGGTAGTTCACAAAAAATGGATGAAGCGTGCCATCCATAGGAATATGACCGGTTGCCCAGTTTTTATTACTTTCTGGAATACGCGAAAATCCCGCGCGCGAGTTGTCCATGTGTAGCGGCTGCAATATGTTTTTTTCGATATAATCATTCCAACTCATACCCGATACACGCGCAACTACTTCGCCAGCGGTAACAAACATTAAGTTGTTATAAGCATACTTACTACGAAAACTGCTCGCTGGTTTTAAATACTGTAATCCCGCTAAAATTTCATCAACTGACTTGTCGGTACTTGGCCAAATCATTAAATCGCCTTGCCCAAGTCCCAGCCCACTGCGGTGGCTTAATAAATCACGAATACGCATTTCGCGTGTTACGTATGAGTCGTATAATCTAAATTCTGGTAAATGATCAATGACGCGGTCATCCCAGCTTAATTTACCTTCATCAACCAACTTTGCCAGTGCCGCAGTAGTGAATGCTTTGGTGTTTGAAGCAATACCAAATAAAGTGTCTTTGTTTACTTTTTTGTTGGTATCGAGATTAGTTACACCAAAGCCTTTAGCAAATATCACTTTATCGTTTTCAACAATGGCGACTGCCATACCGGGTACGTCAAAACGTGCCATTGAGGCTTTAATAACATCGTCAATTTTGTTGGTATCAACTTGTGCCCAGCTACTAAACGTAGTGCCCGCTAATAGTGCAATTGCGGCAAGTTTGGTTAATTTCATATCAATCCTATTTTATTATTTTTTGATGAACTGCAAATTCAATTGCTGCGCGTTCTTGATTGGTATCGCTTTTTTGTGCGCGATTTAATATCGCATCACTGTATTCTTTTGGTACGCCCGCTTCAAGTGATCCGCGATGAACGTGTTTTATGTACCAATCGTATGGTAGTACGTCGCTGTCGTGGGTATTAGCTATATAACAATGTGCAGTTACAGTCTCACCCGTTAAAAGCGTTGGGGCTATATCTACGCAGTCGTAACCTACGCCCTCAATACTATCTAAAATAACTTTTTCATCTTCATTAAGCTCATAAATAACGCCGTAAACCAGCGCGTCTTCTTTATCACTTGGGCAAATACTGCACTTGCCTGAGCCATCTTTAAATAGCATATCAAAAGTTAGCTCATAACCTTTAAGTACCGCTGTTCCTACACGCTTTACATTCGGTAAGCGCGCTAGCAAACGATTAGATGACATATTAGAGCCAAACGAAAAATTATATAACGGCATTTTATCTCCTACACTTTTTAAATAAGTTAAATAACAACACGTACTGCAAGGGCAATTAAAATAACGCCAATTCCACGGTCAAACCAATAACCGCGTTGTTGGAAAAAACCCCTTACATTATTTCTAGAAAGTATCATTGAAAGCATTGAAAACCACGCCCACGTAGCCAATGCCATGTATACGCCGTAGCCTACCTGTATACTAGTAGGTGTTGTTGGACTAATCACGAGTGTAAATAACGACATAAAAAATAACGTGGCTTTTGGGTTTAATGCATTTGTGAAAAAGCCTCGCCTAAAAGCAAGCCAAAGAGGTTCTTCGACTACCGTTTTTATTTCTACATTGTCTTGATTACTTGTTGGTGGTTTTGCCGCTCTAAGCGCCTGCACACCTAAATAAGCTAAATAGGCACCAGCCACATATTTAAGCGCCATAAATAAGCTAGGTGACTGCGTTAAAATAAGCGCAACACCTAAAACACAATAGGCAACGTGTAATAAAATAGCAGCGCCAACACCGGCACTTGTCCAGAGTGCATTGCCCCTTCCTTGTTGCACACTTTGCTTAAGTACTACGGCAAAGTCAGGCCCTGGGCTTGCTACTGCAAAAAAATGAGCAATAACAATCAGTAAAAATTCATCTAAGTATTCCACGCAGATCCTTGCTAGTTTGGCGAATAAGCTAATAACAGCGGGTTAGCCGAGTTATTTACCAATGCTTTAATTTCTTTTTGCGCTTTTTTAAACTGACCACGTAAATGCGGCTTTAAGTGTTTTTTAGACACTTTATCGTTTTTAAAGTAACTAATCAGAGCATGCATAAATACCGTATGTGTTTCACTTAACTTAGCTTCACGGTTAGCGTATGGATTATAACAAGAGCCACAACCGCCTTTAAACTGATACACCGTGTTGCTCATCATCACACCAAACCCTAAAAAACAAGCAAGGGCATCTGCAGCTTGTGGTAAATACTCCCTACCACCTGGCGGTAGCACCCCAACGTGATGAATAAGTATGGTGGCCAATGTACCCGCATAACTTGCCACTAAATCTTGTGGCTGATTAATCTGATTAGGATTAAAAGAGATACTGACCTTATGGCTTGGCGGCACAATTAAATGACTGCCTTCGCCACGTATTTCATCACTAAATTCAAAGTGCGGAAAAACTTGCGGTTGTAACTGCTGCGGTGCAACTAGTTGAATAGGCCATGCATTCATACCCGCGTAATTAGTAACGCGGGTAAATACATTACTCGCCATTTCCTCAATGCTCGATACCGAATCGGGGAAAAAAGTGGCCGTTGGCAGTATTATTTGAGTGTGCTTTGTAAAAAACTCAGCATCAAAATTTTCTACAGCCCAAATAAATGTATCAATAAGCCATTGCTGCTCTTGATCTTCCAACAAAGGTGCCGATTTGAATAAAGCTAACATAAGGTGCTCTTTTAGATTTTAGTTTAGGTGCTAGTTTAGTTTTTTTGTGTAAGCGCCCAATCCCACGCTTGAGTATTGTATAGCGGCACTGTTGATAGTGCATGGTGGTGGCTACCACTGGATTCTTTAGTTGAATACGATAAATACAATAAGGTACGGTTTTCAGCATCGTAAATACGGCGCACTTTTAGTGATTTAAATAATATACTTTTAGATGATTTAAATATCACCTCACCTGATTTACTGCGGTCTATTTTTTGTAGTTGCTGCGCTGTAATAGGTCCTGTTTGACGACACGCTATAGACATATCTGACGGGTCAGAAAAGTCCAAATTAGCCTCTATATGACTAATATGACAAGTAACGCCTTCGAGGATTGGATCTTGCTGCGAATTAACTACAACATCTTTAGTTGTAAATAACCCAAGACTTACCGACGCAACATCATCAGAGCAAGCACTTAATGTAACAACAGCACCTGCAAGTAAAACTAAACGTTTAAATTTTTGTGGTAATTTCATACTTATCCTTAATTAATATATAAGTAACTTAGCACCTACGTTACTAAGCGAAGGTTCACCTGTATGTTTTTATACTAACATCAAAAATAAATACGACTAAATTAGTTTAAAGTAAAGATTTTAGATAGCTCAGGGTTTAGCGAACCCTGTTGTATTTGATACAATTAACTCTCGCTCATGCAGTAACTCATAATAGGAAACGCCTAAATGCCGCACATTATTATTGAACACTCAGAAGACCTCCCTGTATTACCACAAGTTCTCGTAGAAAAAATTCACAATACCGCCTTTGAAAGCGATTTATTTGAGTTAGAAACCATAAAAACGCGCGCTATTGCTTATCAGCAATATCAACTAGGCGCAGGAAAATCAGGGTTTATACATATTGCGGTACATATATTAGCTGGGCGCTCAATTGAACAAAAGCAAATGCTAAGCGAACTGCTACTTTCGTGCTTAAAAACATATTGCAGAGCATCAGACAGCCTAAGTGTAAATATTTACGATATTGAGCATGAAATATACCGTAAAAATTAGGGCGTGTTGATCTTTGTGGTATGAAAAACAAACAGCATGAAGATAAGGTATAATTGAATTCGCCAGAAAACTTTACACCGAACCTACATGCCAAGATTAATGTTAACAGACGGGACATGGAATGTCTTATCAAAAGTAATGTACTTAAGTGGTCGAATTTATAATAAGCCCGACCATAGAAAAACGCTCGAAGGCATACTGTATAAGATGCGCA